>NZ_JADPLO010000023.1:0-80369 GCF_015667765.1 Bacteroides sp. 1001302B_160321_D4
TATTAAAATAATTCAAATCGCAATCAATGAAGCAATCTGGAGTAATCCAGCATATTTTTTTCTTATTCATATAAAACAGGGGATAGGTAAGTACTTACTATACAAAAAATTATTTTGCAATATTTATCGGCATAAATCACTCATACTTATTTAAATGCTTCAGAAAGAGCATAAACAAATGCCTTAAAAGAGATATTATATTTACAACGCCTAAACACCCATATAAATACTAATAGTTTAGAATTCTTAAGCGCATTTGACAAGTTATGTCCCAGTTTTTTTTGGAAATAGACATCAAGCTTTCTTACTAACTCTCTATAATATAAAATATCTTCTTGATTATTGGGAACTTGACACAAGAATTTCTTATACCATTCATATTCCTTTAGAATTGCTTCTAGCTTCAGCTCTACATTCCCCGTAGAACTGATTGTATACGGATTACGCCTATATTGAAATACAATACTTTGTGTATTAGCTACCCCATTCTTTGAAGCACCTATAAAAGCGGAAATATCATCAGCTCCCCAAGCTAAAGGTAGAAAATAAAACCCTCCCTGTTTGCGAAGCCATGCTGCCTCAAAGCAGAAATCCCCTATAAACTGTTGATTATAAACATGCCATCTATGCCAAATGAGCGAAATGACAGATTCATATTCACATCTATGAACTGTTTTTTGATAGGCTGTAGAATTCTCATCAATGATCTCCGTCCAACCATGAAGCAGTCCGATACCTGGATATTTTGCTATTAACCTGACATACTCTTCCAAACAATTAGGAAGGAACTTATCATCATCTCCCATACATATAGCATAATCCCCAGTGGCATAACCAAGACAAATATTCCAATTATCTACCACATTAGCTGCTCCACAGTTCTTTTCATTCCGATAATACTTGATGCGAGGGTCGGAATATAACGATACAATGGAATATAGATCTTCCGGTGACGCATCATCAACGATGATGAGTTCGAAACATTCATAAGTTTGTCGCAGTATGCTGTCTATACATTCCTGCAAATATGCTTTTTTATATGCGGGGATTAGAATACTAAACTTCATAAGTCATACTCTTTTCTTTTAAAATTCTTAAGCATCCACCTATTAATAACAATGTAGGAAATACACTATTTAATTCTCCTGTCATATTTGAGAATGTTAAATACACAATCAACAATGAGAAGTATAAAGAATACGCATATTTATCATATCTTCTCAATTTAAAAGCCCAGAACAACAATGTTCCATAAAAGACACACCAGAACAATACACCGACTATTCCTCTCTCTAGAAGTAAATTCATCAACACACTTTCCAGCCCGAGTAGATCTTTATCAATCAATGTTTTAATACCCTCTTCTCCAAAACCTAAATCAATAGAAAAAAAATCTTTTCCTCTACCAAATAATAGATGATCTTTTATATGATAAAGAACTGCGGTAAACTGAACGATACGCATTCCAATACTACTACCTCCTACTTCATTACCGTAGGCAATAGTAGATGTGTCAAAGGCTTTGACAAAAAGACTAGTATATTTATCAATATTAGGAATAAATGGAAGCGAAAGGAATATAACGATTAAAACGACCAAAGCTTTCCCCAACCATTTTTTTAAAGAAAAAGCATTACAAACAAATAATAGCAATCCTACGATATAGCATAAAACAACGGTTCTACAACCACATAATACAATACCAAATAAACAACAAAATTGAGCTATATAGAATTGCTTCTTTAATATGATTTTATTCAAATATCCATATAAAAAGAATAAAGACATTAAGATACATATATACCCATAATTAAATGGATTTTGAAACATTGCCTGTACCCTAAAACGATCAGCTTCCACAAATTTTCTACCTAAATCACCCAAAGTCCCCCCCTCTATACCTTGGTAATTTATATCAATCCATATAGCATATTTTGTAATTAGATTAATAATACCAAAAACGGTAAGAATGAGTAACGCAACATAAGCTGCTCTAAAAGACGGTTTGAATTGCCTGGGACTAGAAATAGCAATAAATGCATAACAGATAACAAAATATTTTGCCAGTAATTCAACGATTATTAATCTCAAAATCTGAACAAAACTTTGATAATGAGCACTATTAAATGCTAGCACAAATGTAGCCAGTATCATCATCAATACCAATGGGAATACTTTTTTCATCTTTAATAGTTTTATTCGTCTTTTGATACGAGGTAATTCTGAACCAATAAAGCACATTGACAAAAAGAACTTGGCACCACCAAAAGGAATAAATCTAATTATTGCAGCATCTAAACAAATTACAGAGAAGAAGAATATAGCAATCTTATATTCAAGCTTCAACTTGAACATTAATATGCCTAAGGACAGGACAAATAATTGAATAAATATCAACATTATGATTTAGTAACCTTCGTAAATAATAATGGCACAATTGTACCTATAATAAGATAGAGAATAAACCATCCCGTCCGCGAGTATTCCTCAATTACAGGGAACTCAGCTAATCGTTTAATGGGGAGATGATAATAAAATATAATGAATAAACTTACAAGCTTAAATGACAGAAAATGCCAAGTTAAAATTGTCAATGTATTATTGCCTATGTAAATCATGCATTGACTGAATATATTTTTTCTTGAGTTTATAGTCCCACTTAAATAAAACACAGCTAATAATCCAGCAATTGCCGAAATATAATAAGGTATCACTTGCCAACTATCAAATTTCAGAAGTGTTGCTTGCCAAAAGCTTTCTCCCAATGTAACCACAACGATTCCTATTAGGAAAATCCAATAACTCTGATGAATACAAAAACCACCTTTTTGGTAATAATATCCGGAAATAAAAAATAGTGCAGCAAAAAGTTCTCTTCCACCAATGCCTAAATAGGGTATATGAAGATGAAATACTGATGTAAGAATAGTAATACATAGCAACGCTACCCCCCCCCCCCCATTTAACATTTTTAACATTACGAATAATAAAGAAAGCAATCAATGATCCCCAAAACAAAGACTTGAGAAACCAATAGCCACCAAGAAGTTGTTCTGTGTCAGACATCCTTGTAACAATAGACACTGCTTTTTTAAGCATCTCTTGCCAAGTGTAAAGATGTTGTACAATTCCTCGAAATCCAAATTCGTCATTGTAAATGTTGAGATAGAAAAATAAATTATGCAAGACGAGAAATATCAAGCCCCATTTCACAAATGGTTTATATAACCCTTTGAACCTCTTTATGACAAAATCAGAAGGTATTTCAAGATATTTATCTTTAAAACAATATCCGGCAAAGAAAAAGAATAGTGGCATATGAAACATATTTATCCAATAGTTACCGTATTCCGAAAAACGCGTATGGGCTAAAACCATCAAAATAATGGCTATCCCTTTAGCTATTGAAACAGAATTGTCTTTCATTTCTTTAATTTCAGTATTGAGTATAGCATTTTTTTATCTTCTTTATTTAAAAACCTAAAGCAAACAATACTGTATATGATTGTAAAAAGGATGCCTTTTAGAAAAAAGGAAGAAACAATCTTTCCATCTAAGTTAATAAGGAGGTCAATCAGTACAGTCGCACCAACACCTATCATGACAAATGGGAAAAATGAATACAGAAATACTCTACCTGATTGAATGTTCATTTTCTTAGGCCAATAATATAGATAGTAAAATGACAATTGAACAATTATATAAATAGCAAATGCTATCACAACACCTCCTATCTCAAAATATGGTATCAAGAACCAAGCTACTATCAAACCGATAATGGAAGATATGGATGTATTGTAGGTTATCGCTCTGATATCTGAACCTGATAATATTAAACTTGAAATAGCTTGATTATGTACCCCCAATGTGCAAAGTAGCCAAATATTAAACCATGGAATTAAATATAAGAAGCTTTCTCCGACATACATAGTTATCACTTCACTCCCCACTGTCATCATGCCAAATGTGCAAAAACAAAGCACAATCGAAATATACTTTGTTCCATCATAGGCTACTTTATAGTAGGCTTCAGCATTCCCTTGAGCAACTATTTTTGAAGTAGAAGGCAATAACACTCCCATAAAGATTCCCCCAAACATCGAAACTATTCCTATAATTCCATTTAGTACACGATAGTCTGCCACCGAATCCAAACTTCCTTGCATTCCCAAAAAGACAGGACGTAGATTGTAAAATGAGAATTGAAAAATACTAAATGAGAATATATTTAAGCAATAGGGTAATATTTCTTTGAATGTTTCTTTATCAAATTTAGGTATGAAAGAGATAGTCGGTATCTCTTTTAATATCTTATTGACAGACAGGGGCAATATGGCAAACATCGAAAAGGTGGTAAGTGCGAAATACCAGAAGATATTCAATTTTGCATATATTGTTATAAACAGAACAATCACCTGCAAAACCTTGGGTAGCAAAGTCCTTTTCTGTATCCATGCTACATTCTCTGTTGCCTTTATCAGTTGATCAAAACAAGAAGAATACCAACTAATTATCGCACTGATAATCAATACATAAAAGAGAGTCTTTAAGATCTCATCCTGATCAGCATTGAGATGAAATATTTCTTTCGAAAATAAAGATATACCCAGCAATATGACTCCATTAAAAATACCAATAATTCCATAAAAGGCTAAACTCGTTTGAAAAAGTTTACTCGCCTTCTGAAAATTTTTCTTAACCAACCATACTGAAAAGAATCTAATATTGGTTGAGTTGAATCCCATGTCCATCAGTTGCATATAAACATTGACAGACATAGCTAGCCCAATGATTCCATATTCTGTTTTCCCGAAGTAATGAATCAGTATAGGAACAGATATAAATCCATAAACTGAATTTACTAGATTTACAATCAAGCTCCATAATACTCCACTGGTAATCTTACTCGCGCTACCCATGCTTCCTTAACTTCCTAAATCTTTTTATGGTTCCCACGAGTTCCCGTACAGCCTTTATTTTATTAGCCTTCATTGCCGCATGCAAATAACCTAATCCGGTATAACTTAGCAAACCTTGTGTCATGAATTGAATAGCCATGATTCTCCAGCCTACCAAATGTCGTCTATCAAACTGATATTTTTGAATATCATTTACTTTTTGGATATCTAAAGGCTCTATATCAATATAGCCCAATCGTTTTGCTTCCGCAAACAATTGCCGTCCTTTATCTGTGCGTACAAAACAAAAGTTTTTTCCATCTCCTTCTGTAAAATCCGGATAACCATCTTTGGTGTTCCATGAATCTCCCGAAGATATATCGGCTAACATACCTATGCCATCAGGGCAGATTTTACATCTGAAACCTAATTCTCTTCCCAATATTTTTCCCCAACTGTCGTTATATGTCATTCGGTCAGATTCTCCATTTGTATAAGTAGCTTTGAAATATCCCGGCCAGCCATCTCCGCGATAGCGCAATGATAAAGGCTCTTCATCTCTATGGAACGTAGAAAGTGCTTTCCTGGTCGCATGATAACTGGGCATACCGGCACAAAAAATGGCTAAATAGTAAGCTATCTTTTGCTTATATTCAGGATGGATTTTAGTGAAATTTTGCATAGCGGCTATATCACAAGGTTTTCCAATAAACGCATAAGTTTTTTCGGCTTCCAGCAATTCGATAATATTGTTAAATATTGCTGCTGGAGCATATCTGGATGCGTTTCTAGACAGTATATCTTCTTTTGTTGTACTCGCATATAGCCTGTTGTACAAGTAAGTTCCCTCCTCTACGCCAACATGAAGCACTGCGTCCACTTTCTTTGTTTCTAACAAAGAAATGGCTAGTGCAGATGTTACACCTCCTGAAGATGATGATTTTCTTATTTCAGAATCTGATGCCCAAGCATTTGCTACGATCTTAACATTTCCCCAAATGGATTGATTAGTAACTTGTGAATGAACAACGATACCTGGACATATTTTCGTAATAACTTTATGGTCTATTCGATGCTGATCTCTGAATATAGGTTCGTAAAAGCCTTCTTGATTGATTACCATCTTACAATTTTCCTTATCTAGTGCTTCACATAAACCACATCCAAGACATAAGCTATTCTTTATAATATCATGTACTGTATTCATTCCTTTTTTAACCCTTTCATTTACGTATCTCAAAAAAAATTGTTAAGTCATTCATTAACATATTCTTTTTTTCATACACGATATGATTCATTCTATCATCTATAAGTTCTTTCAATTGTAATCTCGAATGAAAAGATTCTCTTATAGTACTTATAATTTCTGCATGGTCTGATTCTCTCATATCACAAATATATGGATAATCCAAGGTGTCAATAAACAGCCCATTAAACTTTCTGCTGTAAGCCATTGGAACCACTGGAACTCCAGATGAGAAAGCTCCGATTGTGGCATGCATCCGGGCACCGACAAAGAAATCCATTCCGGCAATATAAGACTTAATTTCTACAGGACCAAGAGCTAAAGGAGCAAGTTTCAGCTTAGAATTATTATATTGTCTCCATAAGTCGTAGCTGACTCCATAATCATTTTCAATAGTTCTTTCTGCTCCGACAACGTGAGGTATTAAATGTACTTGCACATTCTCAATTCCTAAAAAATAATCAATAATTTCAGTAACCAAGTTTATATAATTACATTTTAACTCGAACTGGTTATTACGAGTATATCCGCCATGCCAAAGCAATGCGGAAATATTGATTCCAACATGTATAAAAGATGTATCTTGCTCTATCTTGTGGTATGGCAGGAAAAATGCTACATCGATGTATTCTTTAACAGACTTCAGAGAAGGTATCTTACCAACCACATAATCATAACTTTGTTTGTCACGCGCCATACAGTATAAAGCATTTGAGATACTTTTTATAGCACGATGCTCCACCTTATAATTTTTAAATGGTCCTATCGTTTGAGGTAATATACAATAAGGTATATGCAAAAAATGGGCAATTCGATGTATTCGGTCAATGCTATTGAATCGCGTAAATCCGTAAATATCACTAAATGAATCGCCTTGACCAATATCCAAAATATAATCGGCTTTGAAAAAAATATTTAAATCACTACCTTTGACTATATTTTTAATAATTGTTCCTATCGTATTCTTTAAAGATATGCCGATGGGATATCTACAATCTTTAAACTCTATTTTATGATCACCTATTAATATCTCATGTGTTTTTCGATCATCATATTGACTATCTGACAAATATAATTCGTAAGATAGTCCGGCTTTCTTCATGATTTCATCAATCATACAGGCTATAGTAATAGTTAATGCTACACATCCTCTATTCCCATTTTTAATTGGAGCATTTCCCAAGATTATTTTCATAGATATAATATCATTTATTATACATCTCTTCATAATACTTTTCGTATTCTCCAGATGTTATATTATCCATCCATTCCTGATTATCCAAGTACCATCTCACTGTCTCTTCTATTCCTTCTTCGAACTGTAAGCTAGGTTCCCAACCCAATTCGCTTTTCAGTTTAGTTGAATCTATGGCATAACGCAAATCATGTCCTTTGCGATCGGTCACATAAGTAATCAGATCTAAAGAATATCCTTCCGGATACCCAAGCAACTTATCCACCGTTTTGATTATTACCTTAATTATATCAATGTTTTTCCATTCATTGAAACCTCCAATATTGTAAGTGCTCGAAATCTTACCGTGATGGAAAATAACATCGATAGCTTGTGCATGATCTACTACATACAACCAGTCACGAACATTCTCTCCTTTGCCATATACAGGCAACGGTTTACGATGACGAATGTTATTGATAAATAGCGGAATCAATTTCTCGGGAAACTGATAAGGACCGTAATTATTGGAGCAGTTGGTCACCACAGTGGGCATTCCATAAGTGTCGTGAAATGCACGGACAAAATGATCACTACCGGCCTTCGACGCTGAATAAGGACTATGTGGATTATACTTAGTCGTTTCCTTAAAGAATTCATCACCGTAGACCTCATGCGCCGAGATGTCTGAATCGATTCCTTCGGGATGAGTTAATTCCAATGCACCATAAACTTCATCTGTTGAGATATGGTAGAAGCGTTTTCCACCATAACCTTCCGACAAGGATTCCCAATATATCTTTGCAGCCTGAAGCAAGGTAAGAGTACCCATTACGTTGGTTTGAGCAAAGGTGAACGGATCTTTAATACTTCTGTCCACATGGCTTTCCGCTGCCAGGTGAATAACTCCATCAATATGATACTGCTTGAAGATTTCCAACATTTTATCAAAGTCACAGATATCAGCCTTTACAAAGGTATAATTAGGTTGATTCTCGATATCTTTCAGGTTAGCCAGATTACCGGCATAAGTCAGTTTATCCAGATTGATAATATGATATTCAGGATATTTATTGACGAACAAACGTACAACGTGCGATCCGATGAAGCCTGCTCCACCTGTAATCAGTATATTTCGTGCAAAATTCATGTCTATTTTAATAATCAGATTGTTGTTTCAATTCATGTATACATTTCTGCAGAGAGTCTTTCCAATAAGGAACTGTGATTCCAAAAGTAGATTTTACCTTTGTTTTATCCAGTACAGAGAAATGAGGACGTTTTACCTTACTGGGAAATTCATCACTGTGACAAGGTTGAATATCACACACATTGCCACTCAAGTCACAGATTTCCTTCGCAAAGTCATACCATGAACACACACCTTCATTACTGAAATGGTAGATGCCTTCTTTATAGAGTTGATTCTCCTCAATCACTTGATAGATAACAGCTGCCAAATCTCCGGCATAAGTGGGAGTACCAACCTGATCAAAGACTACTTTCAGGGTATCTTTATCAGATGTGAGCTGTCGCATTGTTTTTACGAAGTTCTTCCCATAAGGGGAATAAAGCCAGGCGGTACGAAAGATAAGATAATGACAGCCGGTTTCCTGTATGCTATGCTCACCAGCCAGCTTCGTTTTACCATACACACCCAAAGGATTAGTTTCCCAATCTTCCCGACAAGGGACATTTCTGTCTCCCTGAAAAACATAATCAGTAGAGACATGTATTAAGGTAGCATCAGTTTCTTTAGCTACAACAGCCAGATTCTCCACTGCTTTATTATTCAATAAATCAGCAGTCGCGAAATCGTCTTCCGCCTTGTCTACATTGGTATAGGCAGCACAATTAACGATGACATGAATTTGGTTGTCATTGACCATTTTACGGATAGAATCACGACTGGTTATATCCAACTCTGCCACATCGGTAAAAATATATTGGTTGGAGCTGGTTGACGATACACGGCGCATCTCATTACCAAGCTGACCGTTAGCTCCTGTCACTAGAATATTCATTGAGCTTAATACAGATTTTCGTTATAATCAAATAGCCAGCTGGCTTCTTCCAGACATTCGTGATGTTGGTCTTTCCCGGAAAGGATTATTTTATCAGCAGGAACCTTCCAGTCGATTTTCAATGCGGGATCATCCCAAGCCAGGGCACCTTCGCATTGGGGAGCATAGAAGTTGTCACATTTATACTGAAAGATAACCTCTTCCGTCAGGACAACAAAGCCATGGGCAAATCCACGCGGAATAAAGAACTGACGGTGGTTTTCTTCAGTCAATTCCACTGCTACATGCTCTCCAAATGTTGGTGAGCCTTTACGGATATCGACAGCCACATCAAGGACAGAGCCTTTAATGACACGTACCAGTTTACTCTGGGCATAAGGTGGTTTCTGAAAATGAAGACCACGTAAAACACCATAGCTGGATTTACTTTCATTATCTTGGACAAAATCTACCTTACGGACCTTTTCTGCAAATTCACGTTGAGAAAAGGATTCGAAAAAGTAACCACGGTCATCTTTAAAAAGGCGGGGTTCAATGATGACAACGCCTTCCATAGTAGTTTTAATTATTTCCACTGTGATTAGTGTTCGTTAGTTATTTAAATTACCGAAAAGGAATATGGTATTATTCCAGTCCCAGTTCATTTATTACTTTTAAAAGGTACTGGCCATATTGGTTCTTTAGCATAGGCTTGGCCAGTTCACGCATTTTATCCGCTGTTATCCAGCCATGACGTAGGGCAATACCTTCAAGACACGCTACTTTCAATCCCTGACGTTTTTCAATCACTTCAATAAAAGTACTAGCTTCGGAAAGAGAATCGTGCGTGCCGGTATCAAGCCAAGCAAAACCACGGCCTAATAATTGAACCTTTAATTGGTGGTCATTGAGAAATTCCTGATTAACGGTAGTAATTTCTAACTCTCCACGGGGAGAAGGTTGTATATGTTTGGCTACATCCACCACTTTATTGGGGTAGAAATAGAGTCCCACTACAGCATAATTGGATTTTGGGTTTTCTGGCTTTTCTTCAATACTCAAAACATTTCCATCCTTGTCAAAGTCAGCAACTCCATAACGTTCGGGATCAGCAACCCAATAACCGAATACGGTTGCTTTCTGTTCCTCCTCGACTGTACGAACTGCTTCCTGTAACATACGAGTAAAGCTTTGACCATAGAAAATATTATCACCTAATACCAGGCAGACGGAATCATTCCCGATAAAATCTTCACCAATAATAAAGGCTTGTGCCAGACCGTCCGGAGAAGGTTGTTCGGCATATTCAAACCGTACTCCGTAGTCGGAGCCATCACCCAAAAGACGCTTGAAGCCCGGAAGATCATAAGGAGTGGAAATAATCAGGATCTCACGGATTCCAGCCAACATAAGGACTGAAATCGGATAATAAATCATAGGCTTGTCAAAGACAGGAAGCAACTGCTTACTCACTCCTTTGGTGATAGGATACAGACGAGTGCCTGAACCACCAGCTAAAACGATTCCTTTCATAAAAGCTTATTTCAATTTTAGAAAATAAGTAAACTGTTTTGAGATGGACACAAAGTAGCTTTTATTCTGTGTCTATTTAAATGGTTCCACATATCCAACCGGCATATCCGCACAAGCACACCCCAGCATATTCAACCGGACAGCAATCTTACTTCTGCCATCTATCATGACAAGTTCTCCTACAAGCCCTGTCAAAGGACCTTTAATGACACGCACTTTCTCACCACGTGCCAAAGGAGCACTATTCATACAAATTGCCTCTTCGGAATAGTCGAGCATAAAACGGAAACGAGCCATTTGTTCATCAGGAATGATAGTTGGACTGCTCTCACCGCGCATTACCATATACCGACTAACAGTGGAAAAGGAAAGAACCTCTTTACGTTCTTTGGGATCAGCGTGTACAAAAACCATCATAGGAAGCAATACGGATTCAACCACTTTACGGCGGTCACTCCATTGATGTACTTCTTGCTGGACTGGTACAAAATTTTCAATCCCCATTTTATCTAAACGCTCGGCTACTTTCTTTTCATGATGCATACGGACCAGAGCGACATACCAGCGTTTAGAGTGTGCTACGCCTTCCCCTGTCCCAATACTAGGCCCAGCACTTAAAGTTTCTTTCGTTAGAATCATACTTTTTTACCCCTTACTTTTCCGTTACTTCTTAGGTAACGGATAAGGTACTCATTCACAGAAAAACAGATGAAAACCCCAAAACATGGACAGGAACTGCCTACAAAGATGTTTTTCTAACCTACGCGAAGGGAAAAGCATCTCTAAAACAGAGTACAGGAATTTCAGGCATGATCAAACAGAATCATCATGTCCTGATATATTTTTGTTGCATATTTCAACAATTCAGAAAAAAAAGAAGATTTTACTTGTTTACTATTTGTATTTTTGCATATCTTTGCACCGAATAATTATCCGTTACCTAAGAAGTAACAGACATACTTATCCACTGATTTATAACACTTTATCGTCTATTATCCACCTAAACGATAGTTTCTAATGTAAGATAAATTCCCTTTATTTACCTCTGTACGTTCTTTGAGTTCAAAACCTTTTAAATAGATTTGTGTCGTTTTTATAGATTTATGCCCCAATGATTCACTGATCATTTCAATTGGCACTCCACGATACTTCGCTGTCGTTGCCCAAGAATGGCGCAGTGTATAAGAAGAAACCGGAGATTTCAACCGTAAAACTCTCGCCAAATCTTTCAAACGATTATTAAAATTCCGAAGAGCAGACTGATATTCACGATATGCCCTTTCATCTTTGCGTTTTTTGTTACTACAAAGTATATCAAACAGATAATCCGGACAATCGGGAATGGGTTCCTGATTACTCCAGAGTTGATTTATCATTCCCCTGGCGGTATCCAATACTTCGACGCTCATGGGAGTTTTCGTCTTGATTCGATTATAGCGCAACACGCTCTGATCTAAAGCTGATTTTTCCAAATGTGCCAAATCAGCAAATGACATTCCACAAAACTGAAACATCAGGGCGGCAATAATTTGTGTACGACGTAAACGTTCCGATTTGGGATCTTCATACAAAAGCTTATGTAATTCACCGGCAGACAAAGCTTTCTTTTGCCGGACATCCACACCTGTATAGACATCATGAAACAATCGAGGAACATAAGGGGCACTCCCCGCTTCCACTCCCCGATTGTAAATACTACGAAGCATACGCATATACGTAGAAATCGTATTGGGCTTCAAACCACACTCATAAAGATACTGACCATAACGTCGTAAACGTTCCTTGGTAACTTGCTTGAACGACACATTCAATGTACCACAATACCTCCCGAAAGAATAAAGGGCGTTCTTATAAACGTGCGCCGTAGAATAACGCCCTTCCTTTCGTAAACGATTGATGTAGTTCTCACCACATCGACTAAATCCATTTTTATTCATCATTTGCATCACTAGTTATTTTATATATATACTATTTGGCAAGCGACAAAAGAACAAATCTTTTTGCAGGTTCAATTTCACTTTCCAGATATTATTTTCAAATTAACATTCATTAATATTGCAAAAATTAACTAATTATGAGAAGCGAAAAATCTAAAAAAGGAAGTAAAAACAACAAAGCAAAGAGAAATGTTCAAACAGTGGAAAAAGCCCCAGGAAGACAGTCAAAGGAAGAAATCATCAGTGAAGAAGAGCTGGAAAACAGAATAGCAATCAGTGGAGATATCCGCCTTTATCTCACCATGCATTTGAGAATCTTTATCGATGGATATTTCCACCATCCTAAGAAAAAAAAGCTGATAAATCTGGCCCAATATATCTATGACCAAAAAGTATTATACATTCACAAGCATGGCGGCTATAAGTTAATGGAACTTAGCAGTATACATGCTGAATTGGCGGCATTGAAAAAGTCTGTGGAAGAAGAATATATGAAAGAGAAAAAGGAAAAAAGAGAACAGGCTGAAAAGCTTAAAAGCAAGTACTAAGAAAAAATAATGGGACAAGTGAAATATAAGGCCTACCTTCGCCGCCGTTTTCAACCGGTCGGAAAACAACAAGAATTTCTCTCAAAAAATAGTGACGGTATGCTGTTGTCATAGCGTCACTATAATGAAAGGATAGTAACGCTATGACAACAGCATACCGTCACTATCCGACAGGGAATATTTACGTTTAAATAAAAACTTAATTTTTCAATCAAAAAACAGAAGAAAATGAGACAAAAGATCAAGAAAGGCAAGTTGGAAGCTTGCAAATTAGTATGGAAAAAACGTATTACTGCCGAAAAGGGGATTTCAGATAAATGTGCGGATAGAATTGTACAGGAGTGCATTAAACTAATAGAACACATGTTGTATGGAAATGCAATGATAGCTTTTCATAAGCAGGATGGTACGTTCTGCCTGGAAAGAGGAACACTGGTGGGATATGAAAAATTCTTTCATAGAGAATTTAATATCACAGCACAACAAGAGTCTATTATCTATTGGAGTGAAGAACAAAAAGGATGGAGAAGATTCATGATCGGAAATCTGATGGAATGGAAAGCTATTGTATAGTTTATAATAAAAAATACTGAATAATGAATATGATTAATAAAGGGATACCTTACTTCCCGACACCGGCAAACTTTTTTGACGAAGAAGTGATGGAATTATTAGAAGCTAAATTCGGAGTGTTAGCTTCTTACATGGTCATGCGGTTACTTTGCAAAATCTATAAAGAGGGATATTACATCTCTTGGGGGAAAGAACAAAATCTAATTTTCGTCCGCAAAGTAGGTGGCGGGATCAAAGAGGACATGATGGAAAAGATTGTCGATCTGTTATTGGAAAAAGGATTTTTCCATAAAGAAACCTACGAGAAACACGGTATACTCACTTCGGAACAGATTCAAAGAGTGTGGTTCGAAGCTACGACACGAAGAAAAATAGATTTCTCACAACTACCTTATTTATTAGAGACCAAACAGAGAAAAAGGATACACAAGGATGAGTTGAACAAGGAAAATGCTAACATTTTTCCAACTCAAGAGGAGGTGAGTTCAGAAAATGCAGACATTTCTCGACAAACTAAACTAAAGGAAACTAAACTAAATACTGAAGAAGAAGAAATAAGCGATGCTTCGTTTGAAATTCCGGGGTATGCATACAATCAGGCCACACACAACATGAACGGACTGATAGAAAGTCTGGAACGCCACAAAGTGACTAATTTGAAGGAGAGGCAGACAATTCTCCGGTTATCAGACTATGGCAGGAAAGGCACCCAAGTATGGAAACTACTCTCCAATACGGCCTGGAGCAAAATCGGAGCACCGGGGAAATATATCATTGCAGCACTGGCCAGCGGACGGAAATAAACCGACTGATTAAAAGCTGATAAAAAAGGTACGAAAAATCTGTGCTTTTCACAAATTCTTCGTACCTTTACGCTCCGGTAAAACAAGTTCTATCCACATAAAAGATAACAAAATGGAAAACAGAAGTTTAGTAACCATTGCCGAACATTCTAAAGAAAAAATCCTCTACATGCTCGAAATGGCGAAGCAGTTTGAAATGAACCCCAATCGCCGGTTATTACAAGGAAAGGTAGTAGCAACCCTGTTCTTCGAACCTTCCACCCGTACCCGCTTGAGTTTTGAAACAGCTGCCAACCGTCTCGGTGCACGAGTAATCGGATTCTCTGACCCCAAGGCCACCAGCTCTTCCAAAGGGGAAACACTTAAAGACACGATCATGATGGTGAGTAACTATGCAGATATTATCGTCATGCGACATTATCTCGAAGGAGCTGCACGGTATGCCAGCGAAGTAGCCCCGGTGCCCATTGTCAATGCAGGTGACGGAGCTAACCAGCACCCGTCACAGACGATGCTCGATCTTTACTCTATCTACAAGACGCAAGGAACGCTGGAAAATCTGAATATTTTCCTGGTGGGTGACTTGAAATACGGCCGCACCGTACATTCCTTGCTGATGGCAATGCGACACTTTAATCCGACTTTCCATTTTATCGCTCCCGAAGAATTGAAAATGCCGGAAGAATACAAACTTTACTGCAAAACGCACCAAATAAAATACGTTGAACATACAGACTTTTCCGAAGAGATTATCGCCGACGCCGATATTCTGTATATGACCCGTGTACAACGCGAACGTTTCACCGACCTGATGGAATATGAACGGGTGAAGAATGTATATATTCTCCGTAACAAAATGTTGGAAAACACACGTCCGAACCTGCGTATCCTGCACCCGCTTCCCCGTGTCAACGAAATTGCTTACGATGTGGATGACAACCCGAAAGCATATTATTTCCAACAGGCACAAAACGGTCTGTATGCCCGCGAAGCAATCCTTTGCGATGTATTAGGTATCACATTAGAGGACGTTAAAAACGATATTTTATTATGAGCGAAAATAAACAAGCATTGCAAGTAGCTGCCCTGAAAAACGGAACAGTGATTGACCATATCCCATCTGAAAAGCTCTTCACCGTAGTGCAACTGCTCGGCGTAGAACAAATGACAAGCAATATCACGATCGGATTCAACCTCGACAGCAAAAAACTAGGCAAAAAAGGGATCATCAAAATTGCAGATAAATTCTTTTGTGACGAAGAAATCAACCGTATTTCGGTAGTAGCACCGCACGTCAAACTGAACATTATCCGCGATTACGAGGTAGTAGAAAAGAAAGAGGTAAAAATGCCGGATGAGCTTCGTGGCATCGTGAAATGTGCCAATCCGAAATGTATTACCAACAATGAACCGATGAGCACCATCTTTCATGTGATAGATAAGGATTATTGCATCGTGAAATGCCATTATTGCGAAAAAGAACAGAAACGAGAAGAGATAACAATCCTCTAACTTCAGCTCACCACAGATTACACGGATTCACACAGATTTTTATTTTATGGAATAATAATATCTATATCTGTGTTAATCTGTGTAATCTGTGGTGAAAAAAATGACAACTATGAAACAGGACTGGAAACCAGGAACGATGATTTATCCGCTGCCGGCTGTACTAGTCAGTTGCGGAAAAGAGGAAAGCGAATATAATATGTTCACAGTAGCATGGACGGGTACGATTTGCACGAATCCGCCCATGTGTTATATATCCGTACGTCCGGAACGCCATTCATACGATATAATCAAAAAGAACATGGAGTTTGTCATCAACCTGACAACCAAAGACATGGCTTTTGCCACCGACTGGTGCGGAGTTCGTTCGGGACGTGATTATCATAAATTCGAAGAGATGAAACTGACACCCGGACAGTGTACGGTAGTCAGTGCCCCGCTGATTGAAGAATCACCTCTTTGCATTGAATGTCGTGTAAAAGAAATCATCTCTCTTGGTTCACATGATATGTTTATTGCCGACGTGGTAAATGTGCGTGCCGACGAACGGAACCTGAACCCCGAAACCGGAAAGCTGGAACTGGCGGAAGCTAATCCGCTGGTATATGTGCACGGAGGATATTACAATTTGGGAGAGAAAATCGGTAAGTTCGGTTGGAGTGTAGAAAAGAAAAAATCATAAAAGGAACAATACTGTCATGGATATGCTGCGTAAATTCATTCTTCTTGGTTTATTAGTTGCAGCCGGCAGCCCGGTTGTCGGACAGAATTATAACGCAGACAGAGTAGACCGTCCCAACACAAAAAAAATAAATATCGGTATCAAAGCGGGCTTCAACTCTTCCATGTTCATGGTGTCTGAACTGAAAATTAAAGATGTAACTATCGATGAGGTGCAGAATAACTACAAGATAGGTTATTTTGGTGCTCTCTTCATGCGCATCAATATGAAAAAACATTTCATCCAGCCTGAAGTGTCGTATAATGTAAGCAAATGTGAGATTACTTTCGACAAACTCGGTTCCCAGCATCCTGCCATCGAGCCTGATTACGCTTCGGTGCAATCGGTGTTGCACAGTGTCGATTTTCCCGTTCTATATGGATATAACGTAGTGAAAAAAGGACCATACGGAATGTCTATCTTCGCAGGTCCCAAGCTTCGCTACCTATGGGGAAAGCACAATGAAATCACTTTTAAGAATTTCGACCAAAAGGGTATTCACGAAAAGTTGTATCCGTTCAATGTCAGCGCAGTGATTGGCGTAGGTGTCAACATCTCACGTATCTTCTTCGATTTCCGCTACGAACAAGGTATAGGAAACATCTCCAAGTCTATCATTTATGACAATATCAACTCCGACGGCAGTACGGGTGTGAGCAACATTATTTTCCGTCGCCGTGACAGCGCGTTAAGTTTTTCATTGGGATTCATTCTTTAAGAATAAAATATCATTAAATCCCGCTTTTTACTAACATTTTTCTTGCTGTTCCTTCATTCTTTATTTATTTTCATTAACTTTGTGCGCTTAAAATAGGTATCTCGAATTAGAAATTTAATCTTACTTATAAAAGAATGAAAAGAGACGACATCATTTTCGACATCATCGAAAAAGAGCATCAACGTCAGTTGAAAGGAATCGAGCTGATTGCATCAGAAAACTTTGTGAGTGACCAGGTAATGCAGGCAATGGGTTCTTGCCTGACTAACAAGTACGCAGAAGGTTATCCCGGCAAACGTTACTACGGAGGTTGCGAAGTAGTAGACCAAAGCGAACAAATCGCTATCGACCGCCTGAAAGAAATTTTCGGCGCTGAATGGGCAAACGTACAGCCACACTCGGGAGCACAAGCTAATGCTGCTGTTTTCCTTGCTGTTCTGAATCCGGGCGACAAATTCATGGGATTAAATCTGGCACACGGCGGACACCTGTCTCACGGTTCATTAGTGAACACTTCCGGTATCATCTATACTCCTTGCGAATATAACTTGAATCAGGAAACAGGACGCGTTGATTACGACCAGATGGAAGAAGTCGCTCTTCGTGAGAAACCAAAAATGATTATCGGTGGTGGTTCTGCATACTCTCGTGAATGGGATTACAAACGTATGCGTGAAATCGCTGACAAAGTAGGCGCTATCCTGATGATCGACATGGCTCATCCTGCTGGTCTGATCGCTGCCGGAGTGCTCGAAAATCCGGTTAAATATGCACATATCGTCACTTCTACTACACATAAAACACTTCGCGGACCTCGTGGTGGTGTCATCATGATGGGTAAAGACTTCCCCAATCCATGGGGTAAGAAAACTCCGAAAGGTGAGATCAAGATGATGTCTCAATTACTGGATTCTGCCGTTTTCCCGGGTATCCAAGGCGGACCGTTGGAACATGTAATTGCTGCTAAAGCAGTTGCTTTCGGTGAAATCCTGCAACCTGAATTTAAGGAATATGCTAAACAAGTACAGAAAAATGCTGCCGTACTTGCACAGGCTTTGATCGACCGTGGCTTTACCATCGTTTCCGGTGGTACAGACAACCACTCTATGTTGGTCGACCTGCGTAGCAAATATCCTGATCTGACAGGTAAAGTGGCAGAAAAAGCATTGGTTTCTGCTGATATTACCGTTAACAAGAACATGGTTCCGTTCGACAGCCGTTCGGCTTTCCAGACTTCCGGTATCCGTTTAGGTACTCCTGCTATCACAACTCGTGGTGCAAAAGAAGACTTGATGCTCGAAATTGCAGAAATGATCGAGACTGTATTGTCTAACGTAGAAAATGAGGAAGTTATTGCACAAGTACGTGCACGCGTCAATGAGACAATGAAAAAATATCCTCTTTTCGCTTACTAAAACACAATTTTAAAGCTAGTAATTGTAAACTGTTATTAGCTTAATTCCCATTTAAGGTCTGCTCTTTACGAAAGGAGCAGGCCTTTTTTTTATTTATTAACGGTCCCGTTCGAACCATCTTTTCGGAATTTCGTTTTTCTTACTATAAAAGAAATATATGATGTCATATATCACCCACAACAAGTACGAATTCAACCGTCCAGTGTGCATGAAGAGAAAAGAGAAGCACACTGGACTCTATATACAGTCATCCCCGTCTTTCCACATTCATTTTATAGGGAAAGACGGGGATTTATTTTTACCGGCATAGCGCCAGAACAAGTGTTCTTTAAGTGTATATCAGCTCAATCCTTCTATTTCTCCATCCACAATATCGATATGCAATGCTTGCGGTTCTTTAGGTAATCCCGGCATACGAAGAATTTCTCCGGCAATGGCTACAATCATTTCAGCTCCGTTATTGATTACAATATCTTTAATATGGAACTCGAAGTTGTTCACCGCACCATAAATCTTAGGGTCGGCAGAGAATGAATACTGTGTTTTAGCAATACAAACCGGGTAATGAGTGATGCCCATTTTCTCGATCAGTTTGATACGGTTGCGTGCAATACTGCTGTAAGTAATTACACTGGCTCCGTAAATATTAGTAGCCACCTTTTCAATCTTCTGCTGTATATTATCTTCTTCCTTATATGTATAACGCAAAGGTTCGGACGGATTATTTTCGATTGTATCTACCACCAGGCGGGCCATGTCTACTGCCCCCTCTCCTCCTTCACTGAACGCATTGTTGATAGCAAAACCGACTCCCAACAGTTCGCAATGCTCACGCAGCAATTCCATTTCTTCATCGGTGTCAGACGCAAACTTATTGAAAGCTACGATAACCGTCTGACCGAATGAACGAAGATTACGAACATGTTTGTCCAGATTACGCAATCCTTCTTTCAGTCCTTCCATATTCGGTTCTTTGATACGGTCGAGACTGACACCTCCGTGCATCTTCAATCCTTGTGCCGTAGCGACAATCACCGTGAGACGCGGTTGGAGTCCACTCTTGCGGCACTTGATATTGTAGAACTTCTCCGCACCAAGATCAGCACCAAATCCGGCTTCTGTGATTACATAATCGCCGAAAGACATTGCCAATTTAGTGGCCAGAATAGAGTTACAACCATGCGCAATATTAGCGAACGGACCGCCGTGTACAAAAGCAGCGGTTCCTTCGGTAGTTTGCACCAGATTAGGATGGATGGCATCTTTCAGCAACACAGTGATAGCTCCTGCCACTCCCAGATCTTTTACAGTAAAAGGCTGGTCATCATAAGTGAAGCCCAACAGGATGTTTTCGATACGACGACGCAAATCACTCACATCTTTGGAAAGGCAAAGGATCGCCATAATCTCCGAAGCTGGAGTTATATCGAAACCGGACTCTTGGGTAATCCCGTTGGATTTAGGTCCAAGACCGACAACGATGCTGCGCAACGAACGGTCATTCACATCAAGCACTCTCCGCCAAAGAATTTCTTTCAATCCGAAACCTTTTGCCTGGTTCTGATAAAGATAATTGTCGAGCAATGCCGAAATCATGTTATGGGCAGAGGTGATGGCGTGAAAATCCCCCGTAAAATGAAGGTTAATCTTATCCATCGGAAGCACTTGTGCATATCCTCCACCGGCCGCTCCTCCCTTCATTCCGAAACAAGGACCGAGAGACGGTTCGCGAAGAGCGACAATCGCATTCTTTCCAATTTTATTCAGTCCCAAAGCAAGACCGATAGATACGGTAGTTTTGCCAATGCCCGCTTTGGTTGCCGTGATAGCAGTGACCAGGATGAGATTGCTTTTCTTCACTTTCTCTTCATCAATCAGTTGTTCAGGGATCTTTGCGATGTAGCGGCCATAATTCTCCACTTCCTCGCGAGGAATTCCGACACCTTCGGCAACTTGCTTAATCTTCTTCAGCTCAATGCTGCGAGCAATTTCTATGTCTGATTTCATACAGAATATGATTAGTTTTATTTTTGAAAGAACAAAAGTATAACAAAAAAGCGAAATAGAGAAATTTAAAGTTCATCGGATATTTATATATCTATTTATCATAAACACTATAAACTCTTTTCACGCAATAACTGTTGTAAATGACATAACCTAAAACAACAACTTAATTATGGAATGGATTATTAATCAACTAAGGGTACACCCTGAACTTGCTATTTTCCTGACGCTCTTTGCCGGATTCTGGCTGGGCAGACTCAAAATAGGGAAATTCTCATTGGGGACAGTCACCAGTGTTCTGCTGGTCGGAGTGTTGGTCGGGCAACTGAATATCACTGTGGATGGCCCGATGAAAGCTGTGTTCTTTCTGCTTTTCCTGTTTGCCGTCGGCTATAAGGTAGGTCCGCAGTTTTTCCGCGGATTGAAAAAGGATGGGCTGCCACAGGTGGGATTCGCTGTACTGATGTGTATTGTCAGCCTGGTAGCACCGTGGATACTCGCCAAAATCATGGGATACCATGTAGGGGAAGCTGCCGGACTTTTGGCAGGCTCACAGACCATATCCGCCGTGATCGGCGTAGCAAGCGATACAATCAACCAATTGGGAATCAGCGACGCACAAAAAGCAACATTCATCAATGCGATTCCAGTAGCTTACGCTGTAACATATATCTTCGGTACAGCCGGTTCTGCATGGATTCTGGCTTCCCTCGGCCCTAAAATGCTGGGCGGACTGGATAAGGTGAAAGCCGACTGCAAAGAACTGGAGGCTCAAATGGGAACATCGGAAGCTGATGAACCCGGATTTTCCCCGGCTCTTCGTCCGGTGGTATTCCGTGCCTATAAAATCACCAATGAATGGTTCGGCAAAGGAAAGAAAGTCAGTGAACTCGAAACATATTTATGCAAGAATGATAAACGGCTGTTTGTAGAGCGGATTCGTCAAAGAGGAGTGGTGAAAGATGTTGATCCGAACCTGATTCTTCGCAAAAATGACGAAGTGGTACTAAGCGGACGCCGTGAGTTTGTAATCGGAGAAGAAGACTGGATCGGTCCGGAAGTGATCGACGCACAATTATTGGATTTTCCGGCGGAAACTCTTCCCGTAATGGTGACTCACCGGACGTTTGCCGGGGAAACGGTTGTCAAAATCCGGGCACAGAAATTTATGCACGGAGTCAGTATCCGTAACATCAAGCGTGCCGGAATCAATGTTCCGGTATTATCCAAAACAGTTGTGGATTCGGGAGATATTCTCGAGCTCACCGGTCTTAAACATGAAGTGGAAGGCGCTGCCAAACAAATGGGTTACATTGACCGTCCGACCAATCAGACGGATATGATTTTCGTCGGCCTGGGCATTTTGCTCGGTGGTCTTTTCGGTGCACTGGCTATCCATCTGGGAGGTGTTCCTATCAGTCTTTCTACCAGTGGCGGCGCATTGATTGCCGGACTTCTGTTCGGTTGGTTACGCAGCAAGCATCCTACTTTCGGAGGTATCCCCGAACCCTCTTTATGGGTATTGAATAATGTAGGGCTGAATATGTTTATCGCAGTGGTCGGCATTGCTGCAGGCCCCAGTTTTATAGCCGGATTCAAGGAAGTCGGAGTCAGTCTGTTTATTGTCGGTGCACTGGCAACTGCCATCCCTCTTCTCGCAGGATTGCTGATGGCGAGATACCTGTTCAAATTCCACCCTGCCCTTTCATTGGGATGCACGGCAGGAGCACGTACCACAACAGCGGCACTGGGAGCTATTCAGGATGCAGTGGAAAGTGATACACCTGCATTAGGGTATACAGTGACGTATGCAGTCGGCAATACGCTACTGATTATCTGGGGAGTCGTCATCGTGTTGCTTATGTAAAACTATATAAATAAATATCATTATGGAAAAGAAAACAAATAACCCTGCCATTACGAAAAGTTATGCCAAGAAAATGGAAACGATCAGCCCGTTCGAGCTGAAAAACAAACTGATCGATATGGCAGATGAAAGTATCAAGAAAATAGCACATACCATGCTGAATGCGGGAAGAGGTAATCCGAACTGGATTGCTACCGAACCACGCGAAGCATTTTTTCTGTTGGGACAATTCGGACTTTGCGAATGTCGCCATGCGTTTTCACTGGAAGAAGGAATAGCAGGTATTCCGCAAAAGGCTGGAATAGCCGCCCGTTTCGAGGCTTTCCTGAAAGAGAATGAAAAAGCTCCGGGGGCTAATCTGCTGAAAGAGGGCTACAATTATATGTTGATGGAGCATGCTGCCGATCCGGATACGCTGATTCACGAATGGGCGGAATCGGTCATCGGCGACCAGTATCCTGTGCCCGACCGTATTTTACATTTTACAGAGTTAATCGTGCAGGATTACTTGGCACAAGAGATGTGTGACCGCCGTCCACCGAAAGGGACTTTTGACCTTTTCGCCACCGAAGGAGGTACGGCAGCCATGTGTTATCTGTTCGATTCTTTGCAAGAGAATTTCCTGTTGAATCAGGGAGATGCCATTGCTTTGATGATTCCCGTGTTCACTCCTTATATAGAAATCCCGGAATTGCGACGCTATCAGTTTGACGTTACCGAAATTTCCGCCGACCAGATGACTCCTGACGGATTGCACACCTGGCAGTATAAGGATGAAGATATAGACAAGTTGAAAGACCCGCGGATCAAAGCGTTATTTATCACCAATCCGAGTAATCCGCCCAGTTACGCACTTAGCAGGGAGACTACCGAACGTATCATCAACATTGTGAAGAATGACAATCCGAACCTGATGATTATTACGGATGATGTGTATGGAACGTTTATCCCTCATTTCCGTTCATTGATGGCAGAATTGCCACACAATACGCTTTGCGTTTATTCGTTCTCCAAATATTTCGGAGCTACGGGATGGAGAACCGCAGTGATTGCTTTACACGAAGACAACATCTACGACAAAATGATTGCCCGCCTGTCGGAGGAGCAGAAATCAATATTGAACAAACGTTATTCCAGTCTTAGCCTGCAACCGGAAAAGATGAAATTTATCGACCGCATGGTGGCTGACAGCCGGCAGATTGCGCTGAATCATACCGCAGGGCTTTCTCTGCCCCAACAAATGCAAATGAGTTTGTTTGCCATCTTCTCGCTTCTGGATAAAGAAGACAGTTATAAAACCAAGATGCAGGAAATTATTCATCGCCGCCTGCATGCGTTGTGGGATAACACAGGGTTCACACTGGTAGAGGATCCGCTGCGTGCCGGGTATTATTCGGAGATTGATATGCTGGTATGGGCGAAGAAATTCTACGGAGATGACTTCGTTGCTTATCTGCAAAAGACATACAATCCGCTGGATGTGGTTTTCCGTCTGGCAAACGAAACTTCACTCGTACTGTTGAATGGCGGTGGCTTTGCCGGACCGAAATGGAGCGTGCGTGTGTCACTAGCTAATCTGAATGAAGCCGATTATGTGAAAATCGGGCAAAGCATCAAGTGTGTGTTGGAAGAATATGCCCAAACATGGAAAGCATCAAAATAATTAACTGATTAGACGATTTACGATCGTATGATTGAGGATAGTAACCTCAATCGTACATTGTAAATCGCCTAATCGTAAATAACTGAAAAGATAGTTTTTTTCTAAGAAAACATAACGGAAGCGAATAGTCAGGTTGAAAATCTCTATCTTTGTGGTAAATCAACCTTTACGAAGATGAAAAAACTGATTCTATTTCTTTCGCTGATATTATCGGTCGGTTTTGCATCCGCACAGTCGGAAATTCCTTCCGATAGTATTCGTCGTGCTCCATCCACCAATATTAAAGAGTTTGGTGGCTTTCTGCTGGATATGGGGTTAATGAATGTAGCGACTCCCGAACTTCCCAAGTTTAATTTAGAGATGCCTAATATGACGAAAGATTATAATCAGCTCTTTCGTTTAAATACAGACGTTACTTATTCGCAAGGATTCACTGACTCTTTTTCTTCGTCTTCTTTCTCTGGTTTTTCTGGCTTTGGCTACGGATATGGTTGGGGATTGTCCTCTTCTCCACAGTTTATACAGATGGGGTCTTTCAAACTGAAAAACGGAATGAGAATCAATACCTACGGAGATTATGATAAGGATGGCTGGCGGGTGCCTAACCGCAGCGCTATGCCTTGGGAAAGAAATAATTTCCGGGGAGCATTCGAACTGAAATCGGCAAATGGTAATTTCGGAATACGAATCGAAGTACAACAAGGACGAAACGCGCCTTATTAAATAAGGTACTTCAATATACAACCCCGGAAGTCTGAAATAAAACCAAGTAGTCCTATAGATTAGATCAGACAGTCCGGAATTAAATTAAGTAAGTTCGGCACAGAATTAGGAAAGCTCGAAGGCCTTATCTGCCGCACTTATTGCGTTGGCAATACGATCACACCATGAATCAAATTCCGGATCGGGTATTTGTGATTCCGGATGGGAAAGCATATAGTGTACGGCTTGTCGTAATCCGTCTGCCATGGAAGTATTGCATATAAAATCAGGAACCAACCGCTTTATCTTCGAGTTATCAAAGACTACCGTAGCTGCTTTATCTCCTAACAGTTCACCTCTGAAATCATAATGATCGCTATGCTTGGCAAGGAAATCGGAGGCTACGTGTAATGCATTCAGAGGTTTACCCAACGCGTCGGCAATGGTTTGATAAATCTGATTCCAGGTCATGCTTTCATCGATAGTGATATGAAAAGCGTTCCCAATGGCATGAGGGTTCGCCATCAGTCCTACATAACCTTTGGCAAAATCTTTAGAGTGAGTCAATGTCCACAAAGAAGAACCGTCGCCGGGGATAATAACAGGTTTACCTTCAAGGATTCGTTTTAGGATCTGCCAGTTTCCCTTATCGCCATGTACAGATACGGGAGGTTTTGTTCCGTTGTAGGTATGGCTGGGACGAACGATTGTAACGGGGAAACCGTTTGTGCGATAGGCTGCCATCAGCACTTCTTCCGCTTCTATCTTGTTACGGGAATACTGCCAATAGGGATTGACCAAAGGGGTGCTTTCGGTTATGCGGTAATCGGCCAATGGCTTTTGGTAGGCAGAGGCACTGCTGATAAAGATATATTGCCGCGTTTTATTCTGGAACAGGCGGATATCACGCTTCACGTCTTCTGCCGTATATCCGATGAACTGCGCAACCACATCGTAATGTTCGGACACGATGGCTTTTGCCACAGCTTCTTCATCATTAATATCCGCAATGATACTGTGAATTCCCTCCGGCATCTTTTTCGAACCACGATTTAGGAGAGTAATCTCCCACCCTTTTTGTTGCGCCAATGCCACTACATCTGTACTAATCGTACCTGTTCCTCCAATAAATAATGCTTTCATAAAACCTGTTTTTTATATTCTCCGGAACAAATATATCAATTCCATCACTTACTTCCAGCAATCATTGCCATTTATTTTTCTGCCCGAAAGTTTATGTAGTATACAGATTACTGATTCTTATACCCATATTACTGATTTGCTGAATGAAATTAAAAAGATACCTTCAAATGTTTTATCTTTGTATCAGATTAATAACAGAAGCATATGGATGAAATAACAAAAATTGAAACCGTCGATCAGTATGACCAATTGTTTGGACTGGAAACATTGCACCCTTTGGTGAATGTAATCGACTTCTCAAAAGCCACCAGGTCAGTTGAATATATCCGTATGAATATCGGATTCTACTGCTTGTTCCTGAAGGATGCAAAATGTGGCGACCTCACTTATGGACGTAAGAATTACGATTATCAGGAAGGAACGGTTGTTTGTATGGCACCGGGACAAGTGAGCGGAATAGACAACCGCAACAGGCCTGCTCCCCGCACCAAGTCAATCGGCGTTTTGTTTCATCCCGATTTAATCCGCGGAACTTCATTAGGACAGCATATCAAGAACTATACTTTTTTCTCTTACGAGGTAAATGAAGCATTGCATCTTTCAGACCAGGAAAGAGAAATCGTAACTGATTGCATACATAAAATCAGGATCGAGCTGGAACACCCTATCGACAAACACAGCAAGCAACTCATCGTGCGAAACATCGAACTGCTGCTGGATTACTGTATGCGTTTCTACGAACGGCAGTTTATTACACGTAATCAGGCGAACAAAGATATTATCGTAAAATTCGAGCAATTGCTGGACGAATACTTCCAGAATCAGGTGGCAATAACCGAAGGACTGCCATCCGTGAAATATTTTGCAGACAAGGCATGTCTCTCTCCTAATTATTTCGGAGACTTGATAAAGAAGGAAACAGGAAAAACTGCACAGGAATATATCCAGTGCCGGATTATCGAACTGGCAAAAGAAAGAATACTGGAAGGTGTTCAAACTGTCAGCCAGGTGGCTTATGAACTGGGATTTCAATATCCACAACACTTCAGCCGATTGTTTAAAAAGCATGTCGGTTGCACCCCGAACGAATATAAACAAAGAAACTAAGCATTTTTTAGCTACAGGAGTCTCAACATCATGGGAGATAAAGTACTCAAAATAGGAACCGTGCATCAATGCAATTGTTGTCTGGGAAGCAAAACACTACATCCACTAGTGAGTGTCATTGATCTCTCAAAGGCTGACTTGTCGCCTCATACGGACATCAAGTTCGACTTTTATACGATTCTATTGAGTGAGTGTAAATGTGAGGCCTATGTGTATGGTCACCAGTATTATGATTTCTCGGACGGTACTTTGATCTGCCTGACTCCCGGAGAGTCTATCAGCATGAAAGAAAAGAATAAAAGATTTCCTTCCAAAGGATGGATATTGGCTTTTCATCCCGATCTGATTTGTGGTACTCCGCTCGGGCTTAATATAGATAACTATACTTTCTTCTCTTATCAGCCTGAAGAGGCACTGCATATATCATTGCGCGAGAAACAGATCATTCTGGAATTTATGGACAGAATCAACCAGGAACTCGAACGTTGTATTGATCGCCACAGCAAAAAAATAGTTTCCAAATATATAGAGCTATTGCTGGATTACTGTGTACGTTTCTACGAACGCCAATTCATTACACGTAACGAAGTGAATAAAAAGATTATCAAGCAATTTGATAAAATCATAAATAACCATTTCGAAACGAAGCCGGTACCGGGTGTCGATGTGCTTTCAAATGAGTATTGCGCTAACGTGCTTCATTTATCTCCTGAATATTTCAACGACTTGCTGAAGCACGAAACGGGGAAATCTTTTAAAGAATACATCGAGTTCAAACGTTTCGAGATTGCCAAAGACTGGTTGCTGAATACTGATAAAACAGTTAATCAGATAACACGAGAACTGGGTTTCCAGAATCCGCAGTATTTCAGCCGGCTATTCAAGAAAGTTACCGGTTGCTCTCCGAATGATTTCAGAGTACCTAACTAGAAATGAAATCTAAAAGGATTGGAGGACGATAAAGCAACAAAAAAGTCTTAATAAAATTTGAATTGAAATATCCAATTCTTAATCTATGTTATGAAACATACTTTTTTGCTTGGATTATTTGCTAATTTCCCAAGAGTCCGTATCTTTGCAATGTGTTTTTCATAGTATTAGATTTAAGGTTAACAAAGGTTGGAGCAAGGCGTTGCTCCTTTTTTTATGTCCATACGTCAACTCTCCTCTTTAACTTCCTAAGTTACCATTTCCCGGACAGCTGTTCTTTCTTATGAATGACGGTATTGGAATTACGCTATTTTTCAGTAACTTTGCAAAGAGAGATGTATCAATTATGTCCCGGTAAAGCAAATCAAAAAGTTCTCTTTTTACGTTATATATAAAAAGAAAATTTAATCCTTAGTAGAATAATGGAAACAATGCAACAATATTATCGTCTGATGAAATCAATCCTCTTCGTATTATTTCTTTCTTTCGGCATGATTTCGTGTGAGAAAGAAGATCCGGTTTCTACATCTCCCAACACAAGGCAGACGGACAACACTGATCCGACAGATCCTGATCCTACCGACCCGGTGGTTCGTTCGGATAATGAACAAACTGTATTTATGTATCTGCCTTGGTCGACTGACCTGACTTCCTTTTTCTATCAAAATATTGCTGATCTGAAAAGTATTATCGGACAGAATATATTGAAAAACGAGCGGGTTCTCGTATTTATGTGCACAACGGCTACAAAAGCCACTCTCTATGAGCTTTCTTACGAAAAAGGCGCAGCTGTGCAGAAGGCTTTAAAAAGCTATAATTATCCGACTCCCAGCTATACAACGGCCGAGGGTATCACTTCTATCCTGAATGATGTACAGACCTACTCTCCCGCCAAACGATATGCAATGATTATCGGATGCCACGGGATGGGATGGATCCCCGTATCAAGAACGCAATCACGCAGTAGCCTGCAAACAGTTAAAAAACATTGGGAATATGGGAATACACCTATGACACGTCTCTTCGGAGGCAGAGAATCCAAGTATCAGACAGATATTACTACACTTGCCGAAGGAATATCGAGCGCAGGATTGAAAATGGAGTATATCCTTTTCGACGACTGCTATATGTCGACAGTAGAGGTTGCTTATGACCTTAAAAACGTAACAAGTCACCTGATAGCATCCACAAGTGAAATCATGGCTTATGGCATGCCATACGACAAGATCGGCCAGTACTTAATCGGAAACATAGATTATGAAAAGATTTGTGATGGTTTTTATTCTTTTTATTCAAATTATGTCACTCCCTGCGGAACAATCAGTGTCACAGATTGCTCGGAAGTGGATAATCTGGCGGCCATTATGAAAGAAATAAATCAACGTTATACGTTTAACGAAGAATTAA
The DNA here is from genome assembly GCF_015667765.1 of Bacteroides sp. 1001302B_160321_D4. Taxonomy (NCBI): domain Bacteria; kingdom Pseudomonadati; phylum Bacteroidota; class Bacteroidia; order Bacteroidales; family Bacteroidaceae; genus Bacteroides; species Bacteroides sp. 1001302B_160321_D4. The sequence goes on from NZ_JADPLO010000023.1 coordinate 29,902, forward strand.
TTTCTTCTTTGCAGAGTTTAGACGGATATAAACCTTCCATATTCTTTGATTGTGGTGATTATGTTGCAAAGCTATGCTCCGATCCTGATTTATTGGAGCAATTCAACGAACAACTGAAACGCACAGTTCCATATAAAAGGAATACGGAGTATTATTTTACAGCAATATCCTCCTATTATGGAGAACGAAAAAAAATCAATACTTTCTCCGGTATCACTATTTCTGATCCAAGCACTAGTGCAGCTGCTTTGAAAAAGAACGAAACAGCGTGGTATGTTGCCACTCATTAAGGCTACTAAAAGAAATAGTACGATAATGGAGCTTTACTCTTGTCTGTGATCGGTCAAATCTCTTAATAAAAATAGATTCGAGAATACAAATTCTTAATCAATGTTATAAAACATACTTTTTTTCTTGGATTATTTGCTAATTTCCCAAGAGTCCGTATCTTTGCAATGTGTTTTTCATAGTATTAGATTTAAGGTTAACAAAGGTTGGAGCAAGGCGTTGCTCCTTTTTTTATGCCTATACTCCAAATTGCCTTTGTTTTCCTCTTCTTGGTACATCTGTCGATCACCCTTTAATAACTGCCATTGGAGCAAGTTCCACCAATGGTTTCACCAAATCCCGCTCATTCGCTATCACTTGCGCAATATCTTTATAAGCTCCCGGCGCTTCATCCAGTTCATCCTGCGAACGGAGTCCGTGAATGATTCCTTGCTGGTTCATTCGCTCTTTCTCTTCATCCAGTGACAAACGGCGACAGGCATCTTTTCTTCCCATCAATCGGCCGGCACCATGCGAACAGCTTTTGAAGCTCTCCGGATTACCCAGTCCTTCAACGATATAGGATTTAGTACCCATAGATCCGGGGATAATACCAATCTCACCTTCATAGGCACGCGTAGCTCCTTTTCGGTGCACAATCACATCCTGATCGAAATGGTTCTCCCAGGCTGCATAGTTGTGGGCAATATTAATCATAGGCTCAAAGTCCGTTTCAGGTTTCACTGCCTGGATGGCTTCACAGATACGGGTCATCATCAACTGACGGTTGGCAAAGGCAAAGGCCACACAGTAATTCATTTCACGGAAATAATCCTTTGCCATCTGCGTCTCCATTGGCAGGTAAGCCAGTCCCGATACCATTTCAGAATACCATTTCTCATTCCAATATTGCGCAATCTTATTATAGTGATTGGCAACCTTCAAACCAATGTTACGGCTTCCGGAGTGAATCATCACCCACACATCAGACGTTTCGGTATCTTTCTGAATCTCAATAAAGTGGTTTCCTCCTCCCAAGGTTCCTATCTGCTTCAAACAAGCCTCGTACTGATTCTTCAATATAGGCATCTCCTCAAGGTCGAATCCTTGTGGAAGTAACTCCTGATCTTGCTTTTTAGTATGATGATCGAATCCCAAGGGAATGGCCGCACGAATCTTCGACATGATGGAAGTCAAATCCGTATAACTAAAATCTTCCGCTTTTCGATTGGTCTTAATCGCACACATTCCACAACCGATATCCACTCCCACAGCATTGGGAACAATCACACCCTTCGTAGCCAACACACCGCCAATTGGCATTCCTTTTCCCGCATGGGCATCAGGCATGATGGCAATATGTTTAAACGCAAAAGGAAGTGAAGTTAAATCCATAATCTGCGACATACAAGAGTCTTCTACTTCATTCAACCAAAGCTTAGCGGGCAAACGTGTTCCCATAATTACTTTTTCCATACTTCTTTTCTTTTATCCATTCATATAAATCTCGTTATCGGGAGCAAAGTAAGATGGGAAGTACGAAATCTATTTGCGCAATGGATATTATTTTCTATTTTTGTAGAAATATATGCAAAAAAGTCGTGTCTCCGCAATGATTGTATCATCAAAAAGTCCGGATATGGCGCCTTGATATCTATAACACTATATATAATAGAACCTAATGAAGAAGATATTGATTATCGGCGCCAATGGATTCACCGGACGCCAAATATTAAATGATTTGTCTGTTCATGCACAATATAAGGTAACGGGGTGCTCTCTGCATCCGGATATTTCTCCGAATGATGCAGGGAAATATCGTTTCATTGAAACAGATATACGGAATGAAGCGGACATTAAGCGTCTTTTTGAGGAGGTTCAGCCTGATGTGGTCATTAATTGTTCCGCCCTGTCCGTACCGGATTATTGCGAGACGCATCATGAAGAGGCTTATCTTACCAATGTGACCGCAGTGAGCCAACTGGCTGTTTTTTGCGAAGAATATAAAAGCCGGTTCATTCATCTATCGACGGATTTTGTTTTCGATGGAAAGATGTTTGTTTTCGATGAAAAGATAAATGAAGATGCCGGACTGTTGTACACAGAAGAAGACATCCCCGCTCCCGTCAACTATTACGGATATACCAAGTGGAAAGGAGAAGAGAAAGTGGCAGAAACTTGCAGCAGTTTTGCCATTGTCCGTGTAGCAATCGTTTATGGCAGAGCGCTGCCGGGACAACACGGTAATATCGTCCAGTTGGTAATGAACCGTTTGAAAGCCGGGCAAGAAATCCGTGTCGTATCCGATCAATGGAGGACACCGACTTATGTTGGAGACGTATCGGATGGTGTACAGCGTTTGATAGCACATACAACGAACGGTATCTTTCACATTTGCGGAGATGAGTGTATGAGCATTGCGGAGATTGCTTATCAGGTAGCAGATTATATGGGACTGGATCACTCTCTTATCCATCCTGTCACGACAGAGGAAATGAATGAAACCACTCCCCGTCCTCGTTTTAGCGGAATGAGTATCGATAAAGCACGAACAATGCTTGGATACGAGCCACAGAAGCTAAAAGAAGTTCTTGCGAACTGGGAACATTTATAAGGAAGAGGACAGATTACCAATTATTCAAGGATTATCCATCATTTTACGTAAACAGAAAACTACAAGAGGAATTCTGTGGTTTCTATTTATATAATAAGAGAGTCCTCAAATGGTGAACAGTGGCTATTTACACAAAATGCGGGATAGTGCCCAAATTGAAGACAGTGGTAGAATTGGAAACAATACTACTTTTTACAACAATCTATTTCATTCCGAATAATTCTTTCGCTTCATTTATTGCATATTTATTTTGAAAATATGCAATAAGTTATTATCTTTGCACCAAAATCAAAAAAGACCAATGATGAATCAAACATTACAACTACATAACGCTAATCTTTTTCTTGCAGGAATACCGACTTTCTGTAAGTCTTGCTGCGTGCATGTACATTGGTTCAGTGGATTCATCTAAATTACCCTATTATTTCTTAACAGGAACTATCTGCTGACTTGTTTCACTATTCACAGCAGTATTCCTTTCCGATTTTCAAGCAGATGTATCATCTTCTTTGAAAATTCTCTTGTGTGTTGTCAATAATCAGTTTAACCTAACCAAAAATATATACATTATGTTCTCTATTATATCTACTATGTTTTTAGGAATCGGCATCGGTTATGTATTGCGTAACTGGAGTATCTTGCAAAAAACAGAAAAGACAATTTCTCTTACAATATTCTTGTTGCTCTTCATTCTCGGTGTGTCTATCGGTTCTAATAGCCTGATTGTAAACAATCTCGGTAAATTCGGATGGCAGGCAGTTGTTCTTGCCGTGTCCGGTGTATTGGGAAGCCTGATCGCTGCCCGTCTGGTACTGCAATTGTTTTTTAGAAAAGGAGGCGAATAATAAAAAAGGAGTCTGATTTCTTTTAAGAGGAAAAAAGACGCGTTTATTCAAGAAGGAAGTGAACAATGAAAGGAAGTTTGATCGTTATATTATTCTTTTGTATAGGTTGTGTCATGGGAGCTTTCAATAAGTTCCAGTTTGATACGCACACTGTTTCGATGTATATACTTTATGCACTAATGCTGCAAGTGGGAATCAGTATCGGTTCTAATAAGAACCTGAAAGCGATTGTTTCACATTTGCATCCTAAAATGCTGTTGATTCCGTTGGGAACGATTATCGGTACGTTGCTGTTTTCTGCTTTAGCAAGCCTACTATTGCGCCAATGGAGCGTGTTCGACTGTATGGCAGTGGGAAGCGGATTCGCATACTATTCGCTCTCTTCTATCCTTATCACCCAGTTCAAAGAGCCTTCTATCGGGCTGCAACTGGCTACGGAATTAGGAACTATCGCACTACTGACTAATATTTTCCGTGAAATGATGGCACTTCTCGGTACTCCAATCATCAAGAAGTATTTCGGGAAACTGGCTCCTATTTCAGCGGCAGGAGTCAATTCGATGGATGTACTCCTGCCCTCCATCAGCAGATATTCGGGAAAAGAAATGATCCCCATCGCTATCTTACACGGTATTCTGATTGATATCAGTGTTCCTGTTTTCATTTCTTTTTTCTGTAATCTCTGATATTGCTTGCGATGGTTTGACAAGAGCAAGAATGAGCATTGTGAACGAAAGACAGAGATATTTTTATGTTTGGGGCTAGGTCCAGAGCTAATCAATTAATGCCCGGAAACAGCCAATACAAACTTTATATCAGCATAGGAGATATCGTCTCCTAATGCTGCTTTAATGGCAAATATTCCCATGTATTCATGTTCTTCCAGATGCTTACGAATCTTCGCCAGATTTTCAGCTTTCACTACTTTCTCCACTTCAATTTTTCCCAAACGGACATAATATTCCAGATGCCCGGCAATGGTTCCCGATACCAATTCGCGAGCTTTGGCTATTTCATCTATGCTCATTCCCTGGCAGAACATTTCATAGCTGACTAATTTTGTATCTTTTTTCTTCTCCTTCTCCGCTTCTTTTTTCTGTTTCTCTGCTTCCTTCTTCTGTTTTTCTTCCTCTTTCCGTTGCTTCTGTTCTTCTTTCCGTTGCTTCAGCTCTTCCCGTCGGCTTGCGGCTTCCCTATTATCAGAGATGAGCATATCCATTATTTCCGGTCTTTCCAATTGATTTTCCGCCATATACTTACGGACAATGCCTAATATTTCAAGCCCATACCTTTCCACCCCTTTTGCTCCGAAATAGGGTATCGCTTCCAGAGCTCTTGGATTATCCGGTAGCAGATTCACAATTCCCATCAACGCTTTCTGCTGCATAATAACATACGCAGGAAGATTCACCTCACGTGTTTTGGCTGTCCTCCATTCAGCCAGAGCACGATAAAGCCCCGGATGCAGAATATCCGTAGGCACTTCCACTTTCACCTTTTCAGCACCGCTACGTGTACGCTCTTTCCGTTCCTTCCGCTCTTTCTTTTCTTTCAACGCTTTCGAAGAACCGGAAGAAGAAGAATCATCCTCAAGACTCAACATTACTTTAGCCTTCAACTTCAAATAATCCGTAATAGCGAATCTCTCTCTTGCAGACACAGCCTCCAACAAAGACTCTTTAATCCACAACGCATCATCCAACGCCTGCATACGTTCCGCCAACAGCTTTCTCAACTCTTTATTATCAAGAGGCATATTAGTCTTATTATACAAAGCCCGAACCGGCGCCAACTCTTTATGAAAATATCTGGCCCCGGAACGAATCCGCTCCTGTAACTCCTGATTCGTCGCATAGTCTTCACTCTCATGTATCAACCGGGTATACTGGTTACGAAAACGCTGGGACACTTCCACTATTTTCTCTTTGATGCGAGGTTCCAATGCCTTATATTCTGCCAACTGCTTCGGAAAGAGCTTATACAAATCTTCATCTATCAAACGAAGCAATCGTTTATAAGCCTGATCGATCGAATAGAAATTAAACAAATCACTCAACAAATCAAAGAAATACGCCTTTTGCATATCGTTCAACTGCTGACTACCCGGCTTATTCTGCTCTACCGCTTTGGTGAAATTATCCACCATAGCATCACTAATAATGGCTTCCCTCCGCAAAGGAGACTCCAACACCATCCCTTCTAAAGTCTTGCAACGGCTCAACGCCACATAAGTCTGTCCGTGCGCAAAAGAGTTACGCGCATCAATAATGGCACGCTCAAACGTCAACCCCTGACTTTTATGTATCGTAATGGCCCATGCCAGACGGATAGGATATTGACGGAACGTTCCTTCTATCACTTCCGTGATTTCCTTTGTTTCCTCATTCAGTACGTACTTATAATTTCCCCACTCTTCCGGCAACAACTGAAATTCTGATTTATTCCCCTTCCCCCGCACGATAATACCTGCATCATTAACAGTGACCACCTCACCAATCATACCGTTATAATATCGTTTCTCGGACGATGGATCATTCTTCAGGAACATAATTTGTGCTCCTTCCTTTATTGTCAGGAGTTCATCCGCAGGATACGAATATTCGGGGAAGTCTCCTTCTATCTCGGCACGAAAATGATACGCCTTGCCGGACAAAGATGCCAATTCACGGTCATTTACTTTCTGTGCCTGATAATTATGTGTCGTCAGCCGAATATATCCTTCTTCTTTTTGTGGCTGGAAACCGGGCTGATAACGACGGTTCAGTTCATTCAGCACTTCATCATCAGCCTTATTTTCCCGGATTTTATTTAATAAAGACAGGAAGAATGTGTCACTCTGCCGGTAGACTTTTTTAAGTTCAATGGTCATATATACCGTTTCTTTCAACGCATGGCTCGCAAAGAAATAAGGGGTTTCGTAATGCTTCCTCAACAGTTCCCACTCATTATCTTTCACGACGGGAGCCAATTGCTGCAAATCTCCAATCATCAACAGTTGCACCCCGCCAAACGGTTTCTCTCTATCGCGATACCGCCGCAGAGTTGCATCCACCGCATCCAACAAATCGGCACGCACCATACTGATCTCATCAATAACGAGCAAATCCATGCTACGAATTATGTTCCGCTTTTCTTTACTGTAACGGTAATGTGTTTGGGAAGAATTAAAGGTAGTTTCCGGCACAAAAGGAGCAAAAGACAACTGAAAGAAAGAATGAATCGTTACGCCTCCCGCATTGATAGCTGCAATCCCTGTCGGAGCCAATACGACCATGCGTTTGGGCGTATGTTCTTTCAATCGTCTAAGAAATGTCGTTTTCCCGGTTCCGGCTTTTCCGGTAAGAAATAAATGTGTGCCTGTATTTTCTATGAACTGCCAAGCAAGTTGCAGTTCCGGGTTATTTTCCATGAAAGTTATATTGTTTTGTGCAAAGGTACAGAAAACTATATAGAGATTGAAATAAAAGTAGCAAACTTTTTCTGGTAGAGATGAGAAGCAATCGGATAAAAGAAAGTCCCGGTCGTTTTCATTAAATAACGACCGGGACGAGAGAACAATAAAAACACCAAATGTTGTGTTATATGCTTTGAGAGTTAATTTACATGATTGTTATACCAATCCGTATATTTTTCTCCTTTAGAATCTGCCCAAGCTTTAAAGTTAGGATATTCGGTATCAATACTCTTTTTTTCAGTTACTGAAATAAAGTTCAAGATAGGAATATCAATAGCAAACGGATAAGCTCCTTCTTTATCTATGTAATAAGCATCCTTTTGAGTACCTGCTAAAGACAAGTCCGCAAGAGATGTTGCCTCATGCTTAGGCAGATGCACTTCTGTACGACCTTTTTGCCCTTCGGCATACTTCACTATGATATAAGGATTATATGACTTTAAATCTTTCTTATTGAAAGAACCGCCTGTAAATTCACGGGTTATAGTATATACCTTTTGAATAGCTTGCTTCACATTCGGACAAACAATAATAGAAGATGTTGCAGATTCCGTATGTATCCCTTCCGTAGTAGCGGAAAAAGTCATTTTACCGAATTGTCCCTTATCTACCTGATAAGCAAAAGCATTCGCAAACACTGCACCATCATGTACAGGAGTAAATGTATCTACAATTTTAGTTACCTGGTTCTTTTTATCAAAAGATACGGCACGATTATATTCTACGATTACGTCATTCATATCATAATCTCCACCGCCAGGCCATATATCTTCAAAAGCTAATGTACCGGTCTTCGTTTCAGTTACATCCGGTTTTTCTGGTTCATTTCCATCATCCGGAGTTATAACAGGTCTGTCATTGGGTTCCTCAATAGTTTTTGATGCATTTACATAGAATAAAAGATCACAATAACTATTATTTGCCCCATCTTCTACTCCGATAATAACCTTGCCGCTTGTCTCGTCCTTTACAGATACAAAATTCTGTCGCTGCTGTCCCAACACCTGATTAGAAGCTAATAAATTAGAGAAACCTGATGCAACTTGTTTTGTTATATCAATTTCATTCTCACTCTGATTATATCCATCAGCATACATAAACCATCCTACCGTATAACCGGCTGGAAATTCCTCTTTAGCATTACCTTGTTCATCAAAATAGAGCAAACGTACTTTACTGCCACATTTCAAAATAGGCAACTGACCTCCATATACAGAGAAAGAAACATTTGGAAATATGATATACTTCTTCATATCTGACATTCCGCGCATATCAGGTTCCTTAGATGTTTTATAATAATAATACCCGAACGAATTATTATACATGGCATCCCGATTCAGGAAAATAACATCCAATGCAGTCCCATCTTGTGTTACCGTAATATTTGTAGTTCTGGATTGGGTAACTAAATTCATATTATCAACATTCGCTATTCCATCAGGATTAAAGAAATTCTTCAAACGTTGCGTCAAACTTCCAACCGTTTCATCACCAACGTTCTCTTCAAATGACATATATTTACTGTCAAGACTTCCTCCCTCTCCCCATTTACATAAGGAATACAGTTTATTATTTCCATTCAAGACATAAGGAACCGTCCCTTGAAAACCATAAGACCGTGTATTATTTTTTGCTTTTACAGTAGAAGCTCCTATATTTGACATATCAAAACTAACCATACCATCCTTTATTTCCAATGGCATACACCTTGGTAATCCCCAACTTTCCGTATATAGGTATATCGATTTTACAGAAGTAGGAATATTCATCTTTCCATTAAACTTTCCGCTTTCATCTGTGTAAATCTTGAATAAAGCTTCCACTCCTTGTTTTTTTACAGGTGTATTATCCACAATTTCCATCGGATCAATGTCATAGACTTCAATAAGAGCCGCAAATCCGGGTAATGCATAATTCACATCAAGCGACACATCTCCACGTGTTTCGAATCCAAAATATTCTTCAGGACCTTTTACAGGTTCTTTCCCATAATTAGGATCATACAAATCCTTTTCTGCACATCCTACTGCCATACCGATAAATACCGTTGCAACGAAAAAGTTCAATAAATGCTTAATTCTCATAATCTATATATATTTTTAAGTTTGTTTTGTCTAGGCATAAACCCATAATCAAGCCTAATTATGCCACAAATATATATACAAATATCCCATTTTTAAGGCTTATCTTAAAAATGGGATACCGAATCAAAAAATATTGTTATTAATCCTTGGAATCTATTTCATTGTCCCCCCTACAATATCCAGCAACTCATTCGTAATTGCTTGCTGACGACTCTTATTGTACTGCTTTGTCAAATCCTGAATCAGCTCGTTTGCATTGTCCGTAGCCACTTGCATAGCTAGGGTACGTGCAGCATGTTCCGATGCATTAGAGTCGACGGCAGCGGTAAAAATCTTCTGGCTCAATACTGTTGGTATTAAGCTGGCGATCAATTCTTCCGCGTTCGGTTCGATGATATAATCATTGGCAATTTCATGCTCCTCTACCTCCTCCTTATTCATGCTGTCCTCTTCACTTACCACATTCGTCATATCAATGGGGAGATACGTCTCCCGGAGAAGAATCTGTACCCCCATTGACTTGAAGTGATGATAGATTATTTCCACGCGGTCTACTTCTCCTGCCACATACATATCCATTAGTCGGTGAGCCAATTCGGCAGCCTCCTGATACGTCGGTTTGTCGGAGAGCGTCGGAGAAGTCTCCTGCGGTTTGAATCCCATTCGTTTGACCGCTTCATCCACCTTCTTGCCAATTGGGAATATCAAGATATTATCCTGTCCCAGGGTGCGGAACTCTCCGATCGTTTGCATCATCATTTTGATGACGTTGGCGTTGAAAGCACCACAAAGAGAAGTGTTTGAAGAAAAGACGACGATTGCTACACGTTTCACTTCACGCTCCTGCACATAAGGAGATTCGATGGGCAGGTCCGCGCTTAGGAAGTTAGTCAGAATCTTGTTCAACTTCTTCTGATAAGGCAGCATATTCTCAATGGCTCCTTGTGCCTTGTGTAATTTGGCAGAAGCCACCATCTTCATTGCTGAAGTGATTTTTCGGGTACTTTTTACCGAATTTATTCTGGTTTTTACTTCTTTCAGTGAAGCCATTTTTTTATTGGTTAGTGGTTAATTATTAATAGTTGGTGATAGTGATTAATAATTGGTGGTTAGTGGTTGGTGACAGTAAGCTAATCACTTATCACTAACCAACTAATCACTATTATAAGTACTGTTTCGCCACCATAGCGGCAGTCTCTTCGATAGCTTTAATCACGTTATCGTCGATCACGCCCGTTTTCAGTATGTCCAATACATCCTCCTGGTGGTTCAGTTGCAGAGATTCGATGAAACTGCGTTCAAAGTCTTGCACCTTATCCAATGGGACATCATGTAGAAGTCCGTGCGTACCACAGTAGAGGATAGCAATCTGCTGCTCTACGGGCATCGGGCTGTATTGCGGTTGAATCAATAATTGTCCGTTCTTACGTCCTTTATCAATAGTCAGGGCAGTAATCGGGTCCATGTCGCTGCTGAACTTAGAGAAGGCTTCCAACTCGCGATATTGCGCCTGGTCAATCTTCAATGTTCCGGCCACCTTCTTCATAGCCTTAATCTGCGCGTTACCACCTACACGGGATACGGAGATACCGACGTTGATAGCCGGACGCGTACCCTGGTTGAACAAGTCAGTCTCAAGGAATATCTGTCCGTCGGTGATAGAAATCACGTTCGTCGGGATATAAGCCGATACGTCACCTGCTTGCGTTTCGATGATAGGCAATGCTGTGAGCGAGCCGCCACCTTTCACAATCCCCTTCAGACTTTCCGGGAGATCGTTCATTTCGCGTGCCACTTCTTCCTGACTGATAATCTTGGCAGCACGTTCCAACAGACGGGAGTGCAGATAGAAGATATCACCCGGATAAGCCTCACGACCGGACGGACGGCGAAGAATCAGCGAAACCTCACGATAAGCCACCGCCTGTTTGGAAAGGTCATCATAAACCACCAACGCATGACGGCCGGTATCACGGAAATACTCGCCGATGGCAGCACCTGCAAACGGAGCGTAATACTGCAACGCAGCCGGGTCACCAGCCGTGGCAGCTACAACCACCGTGTAGTCCAGTGCTCCGTACTCACGAAGCGTATTAACGATAGAAGCAACGGTAGAACCCTTCTGACCGATAGCTACATAGATACAATATACAGGGTCGCCTGCCAGGAAGTTAATGCGCTGGTTGATAATCGTATCAATCGCAATGGCAGTCTTTCCTGTCTGGCGGTCACCGATAATCAACTCACGCTGTCCGCGACCGATAGGAATCATGGCGTCCACAGCCTTCAATCCGGTCTGCAACGGCTGGTTCACAGGCTGACGATAGATTACTCCCGGAGCTTTACGTTCCAAAGGCATATCATACAGTTCGCCGCCAATCAATCCTTTTCCGTCGAGCGGTTCGCCCAGCGGGTCGATCACACGTCCCAGCATGCCCTCTCCTACACGGATGGAGGCGATACGTTTGGTACGCTTCACGACGAATCCTTCTTTGATTTTGTCCGTCGGGCCCAACAGTACAGCACCCACGTTGTCCTCTTCGAGGTTCATCACGATTGCTTTGATACCATTGTCAAACTCCAGCAATTCATTGGCCTCGGCGTTCCGTAGTCCATAGATACGCACTACGCCGTCACTCACCTGGAGCACCGTACCGATTTCGTCAAGTTGCACATTGGCATTGATTCCTTCGAGCTGCTTGCGCAATATATCGGATACTTCGCTTACTCTTATATTCTCAGACATTATACAATTCTCCTATTCTTATCAATAAATTGTTGTTTCACTCGCTTCAACTGCGTGGCAACGCTTGCATCCAACCGATAGTCGTTGATATCAAAGATAAACCCACCTTCGATAGAAGGATCTATCACCGTTTCCAGCTCCATCTGAGCATGCAGGATATGTGCGGCAGCCGACCGGATCCGGTCTTCTGTTTCCTTATTGACAGGAACGGCTGTAATCAGCTTTCCTACGCCAATATGTTTCAACTTCCGGTAGAGATCCAGATACATCAGGCTGATAAATTGCAGATAGCCTTCACGCCTGTTTCGCAGTACCAAAGTGATAAATTGGACAAACTCTCTGGTCGATTTACCGTCACCATCGGCAGCTGTGCAGACTAACGCCAACTTTTCCTTGGTCGTGATGACGGGATTATCAAGCGCTTCGCGCAGACCGGGCTGTTCACAAAAGCTGTGCGACAGGGTCAGAAACTCCTGATACAACCTGTCTTCCAGACCTTTTTCCTGTGCGTATTCAATGATAGCTTTTGCATAACGCATTGAGAGTATTCCGACTTCCATCTTCCTTAGTTCTTATTCGGGGTTAGTACTTCATCCAGCATGCGGTCGATCATGCCCATCTGTACATCCTTGTCCTCAAGACTCTTGCGGAGCACTTTCTCGGCGATGTCAACAGAAAGCACGGCCACCTGGCGACGGATGTCGCGGATTGCTTCGTCTTTCTCCATCTGGATTTGTTGTTTCACCGCATCAAGTTCTTTTTGTGCGGCAATTTCGGCTTGTTTACGGGCCTCGTGAACAATCTTGTCACGTTCTTCCATTGCTTCCCTCAAGATGCGTCCTTGCTCTTTGTTGGCGGCTGCCACCAATGCGTCGCCTTCTTGTTTCAGTTTAGACAACTGGGCATTAGCTTCCCTCGCCACCTCCAAAGACTGGTCGATATAGGTCTTACGGCCTTCCACCATCTTGATGATGACGGGGAAGCCGTATTTCGCCAATATCACGAACACAATCCCGAATGAGAGAAACATCCAGAACAGCAGGCCACTATCAGGTAATAGTAATGACATAATCTTTATTTACGATTTTACGATTTACAATTTACGATTTCGCGGCTGCCCATTGCATGAGGATCTCCCCCATTTAGAAACAGGGTTTTACGCCTGCGAAATTCGCTTGTTATATACCTGATTAGAGGAAGAACACCAACAGACAAACTACTACCGCCAACAGGGCCACACCTTCAATCAAGGCGGCGGCGATAATCATGTTCATACGAATGTCTCCCGATGCTTCCGGCTGGCGTGCGATAGCTTCCATTGCCGAACCACCAATCTTACCAATACCCAAACCAGCTCCGATTACTGCAAGACCTGCACCGATAGCTGCACCTAATTTACTAACTCCTACTGCTGCTGCAGTGGCTTGTAACAATACTGATAGTAACATAATTTTCAGTTTTAAAATGGTTTATATTTTCTCTTGTTTTTATTATTTAATTCCTCATTCCGCGCGTTTATTCCGTATTCGTTCAGTCACGTTTTCACCGCGTTTCATTGATTATTCTTCTGTTTTCACTTTGGCTCCTTCCTGTGCCAGTCCGATAAACACTGCCGACAACATCGTAAATACGTAAGCCTGGATGAAAGCCACCAGCAGTTCAAGCGCATTCATAAAGATGTTGAACAATACGGAAGCCACCGTGAGCGTGCCGTTCAGCGCAGGCCCCATGCTTGCCGAGATAAAGATCAGGCAGGTGAGCACCAGCATCGCCATGTGTCCGGCCAGCATATTAGCAAAAAGACGGATCATCAAAGCAAACGGTTTCGTAAAGATTCCGAAGAACTCGATGAACGGCATCATCGGCACAGGCACTTTCAGCCACCAAGGTACATCGGGCCAGAAAATATCTTTCCAGTAATGTTTCGTACCGAAGATATTGACTGCAAGGAACGTGCAGACCGCCAGCACCATCGTGATAGCGATATTTCCCGTCACATTCGCGCCTCCGGGGAAGAACGGAATCAATCCCATCATGTTATTGATAAAGATGAAAAAGAACGCTGTCAGCAGATATGGCGCGAACTTCCGGTAGTTGGGTCCGACACAACTCTTGATGATGTCGTCGTTCACCATCATGATGAACATCTCCATGAATCCGATAAATCCTCCCGGTGCTTTGGCTCCTTGCGGACGCTTCCTGTACCAGTGTGCCACGCACAACACGATAACGAGCAACAATACGCTGTTGAACAACAAGGCAAACGTCACTTTCGTAATGGAGATATCCCAGGGGCGAACCTGTTCGCCTGCGGCGTCATACTCTACCAGTTTGCCTTCATACTTGCTTCCTGCGGGAGCGATGGAAAGTCCTTCATACGTACCTCCATTCTCTTCGAGACGGGAAGAAAGGAACGTGTGCCAACCTGAAGTGCTACTATAAACAATAATAGGTAACGGTATAGTAATATGCGTGTTACCCCATGTTGTAATATGCCATTCGTAGGAGTCGCCGATATGACCGAACACAATTTCTTTCACATCAACCGTGTTCTCCTGTTCCTCCTTCGGAGTAATTTCGTCCTGCGTCTGCTGCGCCACCGCTTCCCCCTCTTGCTCTTGCGCAAGAACCGGCAAACTGACCGCTGCCATCAGGCAGAACAGAATCAACGGAGCTACTATGTTATGCAACTGTTTCATGTTTCTTCTTATTTTTCTTTTTCCGTTTCTGGTTCATCTCAAAAGAGAAGAAAAACCAGGTTTCGAATATCAGATATATCAAATAGAACGAGATAAACGTCAGTAAAAAAGCTCTGGCTTCTTCGCGTACAGCAAGGCAATAAATCAAGACCAGAATCAGCGAAAGAATCATCTTTATCATCTTCATTGCCAAATACAACAGTAACAATCTCTGCGGAGCGTGCCGCCGGCAAGCGTCGAACATATAGATGCTGGCCAACCCGAAGAAGTAAAAATAAACCGGTATAAACGGATACCCTCCGAAATAATGCCCCGGCAGAGCGAAGTGTAGGATAACAGCTCCGAGCGCCGCACTAATCACTGCAAATAAGGTATGCCAACAGATAAAGTTCCGTTTAGTTTTACTAATATTCATCATGTTACTGTGTTTTTCTGTAAGGTTATTATCTCGTTTTTTTCAATCTTTAGATACTTGGTCTTTGTGCCGGAAGGCTTCCGTCAGGAAACACAGGCAGAAACCGTGCCGTCACTCATTTCAACAAAACCGCCCTGAATATCCATCGTGTGCTCTTCTCCCTCCATCGTCGTATAACTCAACGTTCCCGCTTTCAGCGACGATACAATGGGCGCATGCCCCGGCAGAATAGAAAACGAACCGATCATGCCCGGCAATGTGACAATCTTCACATCTCCGTCGAATATGCTCTTTTCGGGCGATACTATACTCAAATGCAGTTCTTTCATCACTCTATATTTTTATTTTTTCGCCTGTTCCAGCAATTTCTTACCTTTCTCTATTGCTTCCTCAATCGTACCGACATTCAGGAAAGCCTGTTCGGGAAGATAATCCACTTCTCCGTCCAGAATCATCTTGAATCCCTTGATGGTATCTTCAATACCCACCATCACACCCGGAACACCTGTAAACTGTTCGGCTACGGCAAACGGTTGCGAAAGGAAACGCTGCACACGGCGGGCGCGGTTCACTACCATCTTGTCTTCTTCCGAGAGTTCTTCCATACCGAGGATAGAGATAATATCCTGCAATTCCTTGTTACGCTGCAAGATTTGTTTTACGCGCTGCGCTATGTCGTAATGTTCCTGGCCTACAATGTGCGGGTCGAGGATACGTGACGTAGATGCCAACGGGTCGACAGCCGGATAGATACCCAGCTCGGTGATCTTACGGTCGAGTACGGTAGTTGCGTCCAAGTGGCTGAAAGTCGTTGCAGGAGCCGGGTCGGTCAAGTCATCGGCAGGCACATACACCGCTTGTACGGAGGTGATAGAACCTTTGCGGGTAGACGTGATACGTTCCTGCATCGCACCCATTTCCGTGGCCAGCGTAGGCTGGTAACCAACGGCGGAGGGCATACGTCCCAAAAGGGCGGACACTTCCGAACCTGCTTGCGTGAAACGGAAGATATTATCGATAAAGAACAGGATATCGCGTTTCTCACCTTCTTTACCGGCGTCGCGGAAAGATTCCGCTACCGTCAGTCCGGACAGTGCCACAGAAGCACGTGCGCCCGGAGGTTCGTTCATCTGACCGAAAATCAGCGACACTTGCGATTTCTCCAGTTCGTTATAATCTACTTTCGAAAGATCCCAGTGACCTTTCTCCATGCTTTCCTTGAATGCTTCGCCGTAGCGGATAACGCCGGATTCGATCATTTCGCGCAGCAAGTCGTTACCTTCACGGGTACGTTCACCTACTCCGGCAAATACGGAGAATCCGTTATGTTTCTTGGCGATATTATTGATAAGTTCCTGGATCAATACGGTTTTTCCCACACCGGCGCCGCCGAACAAACCGATTTTACCACCTTTGGCATACGGTTCGAGCAGGTCGATCACTTTGATACCCGTGAAAAGCACCTCTTGCACAGTTGTCAAATCCTCAAATTTAGGGGGGTCCCGGTGAATGGAATACGCACCGTCGCGGTTGAGTCCTTTCATACCGTCGATCGAATCACCGACTACGTTCATCAGTCGTCCTTTAATCTGTTCGCCTATCGGCATAGTGATCGGGCCTCCGGTGGGATACACTTTCATGCCTCTCTGAAGTCCGTCGGTACTATCCATCGCTACGGTACGCACCGTATTTTCGCCGATATGTTGCTGAACTTCTACAACCAGTATTTTGCCGTTTGGCCTCTTTATCTCCAGTGCGTCGTGGATGCTTGGCAGCACCAGTTCCGCATCCGTACCTTCAAAGTACACATCGACCACAGGGCCGATCACCTGCGAGATATGTCCGATAATCTGTGACATAAGCAATCTCTTTTATTTATATTATTCTTTTCTCTCCTTTTTGACCTTATAATATGATAAGGAATAAACATTTTCGCGTTTTACCTAATTTCAATATTATAATAAACAGTTGAATTAATTTTTTGTTCAACTATTTTCTATATCCTAGAAACTTCTACCACTAGAAATAGTTAAAGAAACAACTGCACAAATGTAGAAACAATTCCATATCGTTGTTACTCCTTTTTCATTATTTGTCGTTCGCTAACACTTATTAGACTAATAACAACTACAGATTGACCAATTTAGACGAATTTCGACTACAAATCAATAGCAAAATAGATTTTAACTATCAATAAACTAAATTTCCGTATCCAGTTTCCTTTCTCATTGTTTAAAATCAAGGATTTAGCCATGACACAAAATAGTAGCACAAACAACTAGTTTTGTGTTCGAGCACAACGAACATTGTTTTTCCACGCTTTCCTTAAGAAAGTTTAAAGCCATATTTCCTATTTTCTCACTATCCATTTCTCTATATTCCACGTTTACACACTAAAATTCACACCAATCTTTAAATATAATCAACGCATATACAATTATAATCTCGTTTTTTTGCTGTAATTTTGCACCACTAATATAAAACACTCAAAATGATGAAGAAAATACTGTTACTCGGTTCCGGAGAACTAGGAAAAGAATTTGTAATTTCAGCTCAACGTAAAGGTCAACACATCATTGCCTGCGACTCGTACGCGGGAGCACCTGCTATGCAAGTGGCTGATGAATTTGAAGTATTCGATATGCTGAACGGTGAAGAACTGGAGCGTGTCGTAAAGAAACACCAGCCGGACATTATCGTTCCGGAGATTGAAGCGATCCGCACAGAACGTTTGTATGACTTCGAAAAAGAAGGCATTCAGGTAGTGCCCAGCGCCCGTGCCGTGAACTTCACGATGAATCGTAAAGCTATCCGCGACCTTGCCGCCAAAGAGCTCGGACTGAAAACAGCCAGATACTTCTACGCCAAAACATTGGACGAACTGAAAGAAGCTGCCGCTAAAATCGGTTTCCCTTGTGTCGTTAAACCGTTGATGTCATCCTCCGGTAAAGGACAGTCGCTGGTGAAGAGTGCCGACGAACTTGAACACGCCTGGGAATACGGATGCAGCGGAAGCCGTGGCGATATCCGCGAGCTTATCATTGAAGAATTTATCAAATTCGACAGCGAAATCACCCTGCTCACCGTTACTCAAAAGAACGGCCCCACCCTGTTCTGCCCTCCTATCGGACACGTGCAGAAAGGTGGCGACTATCGCGAAAGTTTCCAGCCTGCACACATCGATCCTGCTCATTTGAAAGAAGCGGAAGAGATGGCAGAAAAAGTAACCCGCGCGCTGACAGGCGCAGGACTTTGGGGAGTTGAGTTCTTCCTAAGCCATGAAAACGGAGTCTATTTCTCCGAACTTTCTCCACGTCCGCACGATACCGGCATGGTAACTTTGGCAGGAACACAAAATCTGAATGAATTTGAATTGCACCTGCGTGCCGTGCTCGGTCTGCCTATTCCGGGCATCAAGCAAGAACGAATAGGCGCAAGTGCCGTCATCCTCTCTCCGATTGCCAGCCAGGAGCGCCCTCAATATCGTGGACTGGAAGAAGTGACCAAAGAAGAAGATACCTATCTACGTATATTCGGCAAACCGTTTACACGCGTCAACCGTCGTATGGGTGTGGTGCTTTGCTACGCTCCGCTCGATGCTGATTTGGATGCGTTGCGCGACAAGGCTAAGAGAATTGCAGAGAAAGTAGAAGTTTACTAAAAAAGAAATTTAGAGATAAGATGAATAGAATCCGCCAAGTAAACCTGTCTGACATTCCAGCACTACAAGAGCTATATCAGCATACAGTCCTGACTGTGAACCGAAAAGATTATACAGCCGAAGAAGTAGCAGACTGGGCTTCGTGCGGAGACGATACATCACATTGGGGTGAGCTTTTCGAAGAGCAACATTACGTGGTTGCAGAAAATGAAGAAGGTGTGATTGTAGGCTTCGGCTCTGTCAACGACGACGGATATATGCACACGCTGTTTGTCCATAAGGACTTTCAGCATCAAGGCATTGCGACATCTTTGTATAAATATCTCGAAGCATACGCACGAGAAAGAGGTGCGAAAAGATTAACATCGGAGGTTAGCATCACGGCAAAACCGTTTTTCGAGAAACAAGGTTTTCAGGTTGATGAAGAACAAAAACGGAAAGCTAATCAAATGTGTCTCACCAATTATAAAATGAGCAAGCAACTCTATTAATCTATATCGTTTCACATCTAAAATGCAAAGACATAGAATCAGTCTCACTTACTGACGAAGAGAAAACTTATTCTATTGATAAAAAACTCCAACCAATGCGACTTTATCCGCCACTTGGTTGGAGTTCTTTTTTAGCTTTATGAAATATTTTTCAGATACATAACAATGAAACTATCGTTTCTTACTCAAGAAACGTTTTGCCAAATATTTACGTATCGGTTCGTCATACAGTTTCAGGCACAGATAAGCAAGCACGATACTCAAGACAAAGACGCACACGGCTACGTGCCAAGTCTCGCCCAACGTATAGAGCTTATTCTCAATCAGCCATGCATAGAACAGATACATCAACGGATAATGGATCACATAAACCGGATAGGATATATCCCCCAGAAATTTGCATATCTTTGTCGATTGCACGTCCGTAGTGGTGCCCGACGCTCCTATCCAAAGAATGATAGGGAAAGCCACAATCACACAAAACGCTTCATAAACACCATTCATGCAAAGCGGCTCCATTCCTTCGAGATAAGGAACAGCGAACAGGGCAATCAATGCAACGGTACAGATCCAGAAAGCACCTCTCACCTTCATAGGCTTGAAGTTACGCGACATCAGCATACCCAGCGAAAAAGGGAAAAGCATACGTAGGGAGCCGCCCAGGAAGTTAACCCCGTCCAGCGTCCAGCCCACTCCTATGTTTCCATAAGTGGAGACATTGAAGACGGCAAACGCTGCCAATGCTACCCCCAGCAACACCACAAATACCGTCAGCGCCTTGTTGGACAAGCGACGGATGAACAACGCATACAGGATATTACCGATATACTCGAAAAATAACGACCAGCAAGGGCCGTTCAACGGAAACATCTCACCGTTGCCACGAACTTCATATCCCACCCCCGGCATGGCAGGAATGAAGAATATCGTGCAAAGAAGAGACAACATAATCATGGAGATGGCTACATGCGTTCCATCCCATTGCACACAACCCTGAATACAGAATGTGATAGCACCCAATACGGCACCCATAACGACCATCGGATGAAGACGTATCAAACGACGTTTAAAGAAATCTTTCATGGTGAGACTCTTGCCCCAACGGTCGTCATAAGCGTAACCGATCACGAAACCCGAAAGGATAAAGAAGAAATCCACGGCAAGATAACCGTGGTTGAGAGTCTCGATATTGCCACCACCGGCAAAAGCATATCCCTCGAATACATGATACCATATCACCATAAGAGCCGCTACACCGCGAAGTCCGTCAAGAAGATCATAATGTGCTTTGGTATCTGCAAAGGCTGAAGAAGAAATGTTCGACATCTGTTTTTCTATTAGTTAGTTAGTATTTTCAGATGGCAAAGATACGGTTTGCGAAACGAAGTTCTTTTGCTTAAAAGCAAAAAAGCCCTACCGAAAACTATTTTTTAGCACGTACCCGACTAAGCGTGTAGATGGAAATGCCCAAAAAGGCAGCCACATACTTCAGCTTCACCCGGTTTATCAGTCCGGGATAGCGACGGTTGAACTGCTCATACCGTTCTTTAGGCGAAAGCTGGAGCCGTTCCACAAACATGTGGCTAAGCTCTTTGTTGACATTCTGATGCAGGATGCGCCCCCAGTTGGCTATGTCGATATAGGTTTCGTAGAGCATATTCAGCTTGTCGATATGGATGACGTAGATTTTGCAATCGGAAAGCGTTTCAATGCTCTCCACCGACGGTTGCTGATAGTAGAGCGAATCCATGCCGAACGTAATGTCGCCTTCCAGCGTGAACCACGTAGTAGTGTCCTGTCCGTTGTGATGGAATACGGAACGGGCAATGCCCTCTTCAATGAAATAAACCAGGCGGTCTGTTACCCCCGACTGGACGATATAGGTATCTTTAGGATAATATCGCAGTTCCATATTCGCCTGAAGCGCCTGAAGCGCTTCATCGGATACCGGATAGATTTCTCTGATTTTTTGAATAATGTTTTCCATTTTGAGATTCCTTACTTGATATTCGACAGGCCACCGGACGGACATTTCTAATGACGCACCTTAGGATACTTATTATTGAAACGGAATCCCAAGCCGAGCATCAGATAATTAGGTGTCTGAAAGTTTTGGAGATTGTAACCGATGTGAAGGAAAGAGCTACGTGTCACGTCTATCTTCAACGCAAAGACCTGATACAGCCCCCGCAAATCGCCACGCCCCAGCACATTCGTTCCCAAACCGACATTGATGGTGAAAAACGGCATTACATACTCCGCCCGTCCCGAAAGTCCGAGAGCAAGCTGATGCTGAATGCCCGGCACAAGAAACCTGCGTCCGGAAGTGCCGCTGCCTCCATCGTAATCGTACTCCACAATCCGGTCTTCGGTGTACACATTGGCACTACCGTCATAAACACCGTCCAGCGAGACGCCGAATCGCAGCTTATAGTTGAGGTTGTACATCGGGGCAAAGTTGAATCCCGCCACGGGGTAACTGCCCGGCGAAGCTATCTGCTTCCCGCTTTCTACATACACGCCTTTTCGTCTCCACGAGCCGAACAACACAAGATCGTAACTGATATGACGGGGAAAACGGGGAATATACGGCTTGACCAAAGACTTGGTCAGGTCGGATTCTTCACGGTTGAAGTTGTACACCAGACCGATTTTCGCTCCGGTGGTGTTCACTCCTGCGTTGGGGAATTTGGTGTTGCCGTTGGAGAAATGCGTAAAATCTCCGCCGATGATAAAATCGAAATAACGGGAAAGCGACCAATTGAGGTAGATACCTGCATTGAGATACGCATTCACCCGTGAACCTACCGCTCCGTTGTAGGAGTTGTAATCGTTATCGTATGGTTTCCATCCGGCAGAAAGGCCGAAATTCCACTCGTAATTGAGCGAAAGACGGGGATTGAAACGGGCGATACGTGCGCCCTGAAAGACATAGAACGTCACCGGATCACCGAGTTGCTTACGGTCGCCAAAGGTGGTGACGGCCAAGCCGAAGCCTTGGTAGGCTCCGCCGTAGATACGGTCGGCACAGGTATTGGGACGAAACTTGAAGGAATATTTCAAATGAGCGGCAAAGGAACTTTGGATGGGCTTCCACCGTTCGTTCTCTCCTTGCAGGAAAGGATTGGTGGGGAACACGTATTGCGGCCGAGCTTCTATCCCCAACCGGTGAATGAACCGATGGGGAACGTAAGGAGCTACCGTGTCCATGCCACATTGCGGGAAACTGTTGCGCCGGAATCCATGAAGTTCTTCCTGCAATCGACGCACTTCTTCACGAAGTTCGCGGACGTCCTGCTGGAGTTGCTCCACGTCTTGCCTGACCTCTTTCACCTCCTGCCCCACTTCTTGCGCGCACAGCGAAGCAACGGGGAAAAGCAAGGCGGAACAGAATAGGATGATTTCCCGTCTGGGTATCTTTACTCTCATATCATAGTCTGGTTAGTCTTTTTCAGAACGAAGTTTATAAATGGAGCTTCTCGATAAACTGCGCTACATGATAGCCATCCATCAATCCATGATGGCAAGTGACGGAAACGGGCATCATCAGCCTTTCTCCTTCGCGGAAGTATTTACCGGTGGAGATTTTGGGAACGCTGTCGCCCGAACGCATATTGGTGGGATGCTTCATATCGGTGAAAGAGAGCCACGGCACGGCCGAATAATGAATGGCGTTGGGATGAAACGTACCTCCTTTGTTGAGTCCCGTAGTGGCTTGCAGGCGTTCCATCTCGGCTTTTGCCCGACGGATAAAGACGAGTTCGTCCGGATCGTATTCAAAAGCGGCAAAAGAAAAGGTGTGGTCGGCACGCCCCACAGTGGCTTCGGGCAGAAGACTGTCATAACACACCACTCGATCGCCTTCGATGCGGTAGCGGAACTCTTCCACGGCAGCCGCAGCAGTCACGATGCGGTGAAGGACGAGCAGGGAAAAGGAAACGCCTTTGTCTTTGGCTTCCTGATACGCGCGCGTACAATCTACATTGACCGTCACTCCAAAAAAAGGATCGTCAAAAGCACTGAAATGTTCGTAATGTTCTCTTCTGTTCCAAGTAGCAATATCGATGATCTTCTCTATCTGATTCATTCTAAACACTCTTTTTTAAGTTTCACCACAGAGGGCACAGAGGACACAGAGATTTTATAGAGTTTTTATAGAACTTTTTCACCGGATTAATGCAATTGATTCCATTGCTTCCGGTCTTACCTTACCGAAAAAACTCTGTGTCCTTTGTGTCCTCTGTGGTGAATAAATTACTGATGTTGCTCACGCAACAAGTCATTCACTGTCTTCACCGGGTTAAAGGTAGAAAGAGGAACTTCTACAAAGACGGTATTCCAGTCGCTCATCGCACCATTCCACAAGCCGGGAAGTTCGAGGGCTTTCAGGTCTTTACCGTTCTTCGATTTGTAGGAGATGAAGCCGGTGGCTTTATCTACATATTTCACCAGGTCGAATTTATGTCCTTTATAATCACGCACAGCGCATACGAGGTCTACCGGATTGAAGTGCGTACCCTTCTCGAACATTTCTTTCTTCTCCGGATCGTCCATGTCGATCTGCGAGCTTTCGAGAATTTGCAGGGAGATAGTTCCGTCGCTGTTGTAAGCAAGGAACGGACCGCCGCCGGGTTCGCCTACGTTCTTCACCATTCCGCAGACACGCATCGGGCGGTTGAACTTGTTTTTGAGGTAAATGGCCAGTACGGAGTCTTCGAGGTCTTTCGTTTCCGGGTTCTTGCAGAAGAGTTTCTTTTGCAGGAATTGAAGCATTTCCATCATCTGGTCGTGCGTATACTTGCCGCTGTCGAGCAGCGTGAGGTATTCGAATACTTGTTTTTGCAGGGTCACGAGCACTCCGGCAATCAGTTTCTTATACGTAACGGTGTCGGCTTTCAAACGGTCGGGCACTACGTTGTCGATGTTCTTGATGAAGATGATGTCTGCGTCCAAGTCGTTCAGGTTCTCAATCAGCGCGCCATGACCACCGGGACGGAACAGCAGTTTGCCGTTGTCGCGGAACGGTTGGTTGTCCATATCGGCAGCAATGGTGTCGGTACTTGGCTTCTGCTCGGAGAAGGTGATGTAATAGTCTACGCCGTAACGTTTGGCGAAGTCGTCCACTTTTTCCGTCACGAGCTTCTTGAAAAGTTCGCGGTGTTCGGTAGACACGGTGAAGTGTACGTTCACTTTGCCGCTCTTGCCGGCTGCATACAGAGCGCCTTCGGCAAGATGTTCCTCCATCGGAGTGCGGGAGCCTTCGGGATATTTATGGAATTTGAGCAGACCTTTCGGTAGTGCGCCATAGTTCAGTCCTGCAGTCTCCAGCAGGGCGGACACCACTGCTTTATAGTTGCCTTCTTCCATCAGTCCGGGAATGTCTTTTCCGGAGATACGCTGGCAGGCCACATTCAGATCGTCATAGAAAGCAAAATTCTTGATTCCGTCAAAGAAGGCCTGTTCGAACTTGGTAGTCGGCTGGTCATAATCGGCGGACAGAAACTCGAATAGATTCTTAAACATACGACTTGCAGCACCGGAGGCAGGCACGAACTTCACAACAGTCTTATCTGTGTTTGTATATGCATCCCAGGCGGCCAGATAAGCCTTCTGTTCTTCTGCGTCGGGAGCTAATATGCCCTTTTCGATGGAAGCTGCCGCATCCAGTTTTAAAAAGGGAAATCCCGTCTGGAAGCATGCTAATTGTTCTGCAATTTGCTCTTCCGTGATGCCTTTCTTGGCAAGCAACTCTTTGTCCTGTGTCGTTATCATAATATCTAATTTTATTAATTGATGCCCAAAAATACAAAATGTTATTTACTTCTTGCCGAATAACCGGAAAAAAAACTACTTTTACATCGAATTAACAAGATTGAATATGGACGACTTTTTTACATTGGAGGAAAAAAAGGAGCTTTTTTCACTCTATCGACATTTATTGCAGTCTGCCGGAGACAGTATTTTCTGGAGAGATTGCCAAAAGTTAAAGAAACATCTTATCAAAGCGGCCCAATGTAACGGTCTGCAACGCAATAACTTCGGGATGAATCCCGTCATCAGAGATTTACAAACAGCAGTGATCGTTGCCGAGGAAATCGGTATGAAAGGTTCGTGCCTGATCGGGATCATGTTGCACGAAATCGTGAAAGGTCATGTATTGTCTATCGACGAGGTGAACGCCGAATATGGTGAAGACGTGGCAAGTATCATCAAGGGATTAGTGAAGACGAACGAGCTGTATGCCAAAAGCCCTGCCATCGAGTCGGAGAATTTCCGTAATCTGCTGCTGTCGTTTGCGGAGGATATGCGCGTAATCCTGATTATGATTGCCGACCGCGTGAACGTGATGCGCAAAATAAAGGATACAGGCAACGAGGAGGACCGGATCAAGGTAGCAAACGAAGCAGCATATCTGTATGCTCCGCTGGCTCACAAGCTGGGATTGTATAAGCTGAAATCGGAACTGGAGGATTTGTCTCTCAAATATACGCAGAAAGAGACATATTATTTCATCAAGGATAAGCTGAACGAAACGAAGGCTTCCCGCGACAAGTATATCGCCGCTTTTATCGAACCGATCCAAAAGAAGGTGGCGGAAGCGGGACTGAAGTTCGACATCAAGGGACGCACGAAGTCGATTCATTCGATATGGAACAAGATTCAGAAGCAAAAGACTCCTTTTGAGGGGATTTATGACTTGTTCGCCATCCGTATCATACTGGATTCGGAACCGGACCCGGCGAAGGAGAAGCAGGAGTGCTGGCAGGTGTATTCGATTGTGACGGATATGTACCAGCCGAACCCGAAGCGTCTGCGCGACTGGCTTTCAATACCGAAGAGTAATGGTTACGAGTCGTTGCACATCACCGTGATGGGCCCGGAAGGGAAATGGGTGGAAGTGCAGATACGTACCCGACGGATGGACGAGATCGCGGAACGCGGACTGGCTGCGCACTGGAGATATAAAGGTATCAAAGGAGAAACGGGCTTGGACGAGTGGCTGACTTCCGTGCGGGAGGCATTGGAGAACGCGGACAACGACTCGATGAAGGTGATGGATCAGTTTAAGATGGATCTCTACGAGGATGAAGTGTTTGTCTTTACGCCCAAGGGGGATTTGTTCAAGCTGGCTAAAGGGGCTACGGTGCTCGATTTTGCTTTCCATATACATAGTAAGTTGGGATGCAAGTGTATCGGCGCGAAAGTGAACGGCAAGAATGTGCAGTTGAAGCAGAAGTTGAACAGCGGCGACCAGGTGGAAATCATGACTTCAAACACCCAGACTCCGAAACAGGACTGGCTGAACATCGTGACGACTTCCAAAGCACGCACCAAGATACGCCAGGCGCTCAAAGAGATGGTGGCACGCCAACATGCGTTTGCCAAAGAGACGCTGGAACGAAAATTCAAGAACCGCAAACTGGAGTATGATGAAGCAACCATGATGCGCCTCATCAAGCGTTTGGGATTCAAGAACGTGACGGAATTTTATCAACGGATTGCCGATGGCGGACTGGATGTGAACGAGATTCTGGATAAATACATCGAACAGCAGAAACGGGACAGCGATACGCACGATGAAATTGTTTATCGGAGTGCCGAAGGGTATAATTTGCAGACCGCACAGGAGGAAACGACATCTAAAGAGGACGTACTGGTGATTGACCAGAATCTGAAAGGACTGGAGTTTAAACTGGCTAAATGTTGTAACCCGATTTATGGCGATGATGTGTTCGGGTTCGTAACGGTGAGCGGCGGCATCAAGATACACCGGTCGGATTGTCCGAACGCGAACCAGATGCGCGAACGTTTCGGCTACCGGATTGTGAAGGCTCGCTGGGCGGGCAAGTCGGAAGGTACGCAATATCCGATCACGCTGCGCGTTGTAGGACATGATGATATTGGTATCGTGACAAATATTACTTCGATCATCTCGAAAGAGAATGGTATCACGCTACGTTCTATCGGTATTGATTCGAACGATGGGTTGTTCTCTGGCACACTGACAGTAATGGTGGGTGATACGGGGCGTTTGGAGGCTCTTATCAAAAAATTACGGACGGTGAAGGGAGTAAAACAGGTGAGCAGGAATTAAGATTAAGACAGAAGAACAAAAGAACATATTTTTGGATACGTATGATGAAAATCAAAAAACAATCATCACTCCTGAAATATGTTCTTTTGTTCTTCTGTCTATTTTATCTTACCTTCTTCTTTATATAATAAGGATAAGTAACCAATACGAAGAACAGCAAAGCGATAGAAGCTACCATCTGTCCGGTATGGAGCATCTTGTCTGTATCTAATTCCATGTAGCACGCAGTAGCGATACCCAGGGAGATACCGACTTCACTTGCCAATAAATGGGTAGTGTTGGCTGTTCCGCGTTGGCAATGATGGGATAGTTTCACAAATATCATCAGGAATTCCGGCATGGTTAAACCTAAACCCAATCCCAAGAGTACGGAAGAGATGCCTATCGAAAGGTCTGTGTTCAATAAGGACATGGCTACCATTTCCAACCCGATTCCTATAATGACCAGGCGCAGCGTTTTCTCTTTGAAGAAGAACAGGCGCGCAAAGAACAAGGAAGCAATGTATCCGAGGGCTGTGCCGATAAAGAACGGTACGGGGATTCCCATGTTTCCGAGTACGAAATCGTTTAGAAAAGGGTGTACCATTGGAATCAGTAAGCCCGGAACAAATGTTATCAGAATCAGGTTGATAGCGGGAACCCATCCACGAAGCAATAAGAAACGGTCGAAGGAATAGAGTTTAGTGACAATCGGCGCACGGAAAGGTACATATACCCCCGATAGCATGAGAATTCCTACAGCTCCGGTTATGACAGATACAGTGAGCAGATTCTGGAATGAGTGGCTTTGATAAAGCCACACTCCGAGGATAATTCCAAAGAGCATTCCCAAACGTGCCGTCCACGAGAAGCTGACATTTCCCGCGCTCCGCAGTGTGGAGTTGGTGATGTCGATAGCCAAGGTGATACCGGCAGTAGTGCCTATGCCAAAGGCCAGTCCTTGTACGGTACTCAACAGGATTAGTTCTGTGAAGTTCGTCACAAAGGCGTACCCAATCGTCGCCACTACCATCAGGGCAGCAGCAAACATACATACGTATTTACGTTTGTAGGCATCTACCAGGTAAGCATGGAAAGGACCGATGAGGAACATCCCCAAGGTGAAAAAAAGAAAGATTACTCCTGTCTGTGCGGCCGGCACTCCGAGACGGTCGGCCATCTCTACGGAAAGTACCGGAAATAACACATACAAGGATATAAACAACAGCAAATTAGCTACACATATCCGCATAAAATGAACTGTCCACAATTTAACTGCCATATACTATCTTAATATTGTTCCTTCTCGTTGGGGAAGTAGCAATTCTTCACGTCGGAAACGTAACGGCTGATGGCGTCGGTCATCACCGTGTACAAGTCAGCATAACGACGTAAGAAACGCGGACGGAATCCGTTGTTCATGCCAAGCATGTCCTGAATAACCAATACCTGACCGTCTACGTGGCCGCCGGCACCGATTCCGATGATAGGAATAGTAAGTTCGGAAGCTACACGCTCTGCAAGGGTAGCAGGTATTTTTTCGAGTACAATGGCAAAACAGCCTGCTTCTTCCAATAAATGGGCGTCGCGAATCAGTTTGTCGGCTTCGGCTTCGTCTTTGGCACGTACGGTATAGGTTCCGTATTTGTTAATGGATTGAGGCATGAGTCCCAAATGTCCCATCACAGGGATACCGGCGCATACGATACGTTTCACCGTGTCAATGATTTCTTCACCGCCTTCGAGCTTCAATGCGTCAGCGTGACTTTCTTTCATGATGCGGATAGCGGAAGCAAGTCCCTCCATCTCGTTGCCCTGGTAAGATCCGAAAGGCATATCAACTACCACCATCGCACGCTTTACACCACGTACTACGGATTTGGCATGATAAATCATTTGGTCGAGCGTGATAGGTAATGTAGTCACGTTACCTGCCATTACGTTAGAAGCGGAGTCGCCTACCAGGATTACGTCCATTCCCGCACCGTCTACAATCTGTGCCATTGTGTAATCATACGCAGTCAGCATAGATATTTTTTCGCCTCTCTGTTTCATTTCAACCAAGCGATGAGTAGTCACCTTTCTTGTGTCATCTGATATATAACCAGCCATGTCTTTTTAATTTATGATTTATGAATTATGATTTATGTCATTGATGTCTGCGCATTTGGACGCTTTCAAAAATTGCGGCAAAGTTATAACATTTAATTCATAACTGGGAAAGAAAAGCAAAAAATCCTTTCAAATGCTTCGCTTGGATAGTTGGAAGGCATTGGAAAGGATGGGTGGGTCTCACTATTTTTATTTATCTCGGTTATTTTTCTTATTTCATTTATTAATATAATATAAGTGAGGTAACTATTTAAAAATAATGCCGTTATTTATGGAGAGAGATCATTTTTTCGTATGTCATGCCGGTGAAGTCGTCTATTATATAATGGGCTTTTCCGGTGATGGCTTCGCGTGAGTTGGTGGTGGCAAGTCCGATCACTGTTGCCCCGGAAGTCATGCCGGCTTGCAGGCCGTGGAAAGAATCCTCAAAGACGTAGGAGTTTTCGGGGGTGGCTTCAAAGATTTCCATTCCCAGCAGGAAACAGTCGGGAGCGGGTTTTGAACGGGCAAACATTTCTCCTGTCAGGATGCGGTCTACCATTCCTTTAAATTCGGGATGGGCATTGTAGACGTTTGCCATCTTCTCTTCGTTGGAGCTGGTGACTACGGCTATCTTTGCACCGTTCCGACGAAGATCGGCTATGAAGGCTTCTACTCCGGGGATGTATTCATAGGACATCTTTTTCTCGTAAACATTGAGTTCAGCGCTTATTTCGAGCTGTGCTTCGGGTCTGTCCGCGAAATGCTTTTCATAGATTTGTAATAGCGTCTGTCCCTTGATGCGGCGTCCGAAATCTTCTTCATTCAGATATTTCCGTCCTTGCTCGTCCCAAAAAACAGTGTACTGCGTTTCTGTATCCATGATGACACCGTCAAAGTCGAAGAGTGCTGCAATTGTTTTCGTTGTATTCATATTAAACTGTCTTTTTACCTAAAACGTTAAACCTTGTGTATCTATCGCCGCAAAGTTCCGAATAATCATCGAATCAGGCAAATAATTCGTACCTTTGCAAAGCTAAAAAAAACGTAACATACGTTTTTATCCAACAAAATCTACTGGCGCATGAGCAAGAACGACCCGCACATTTTAGGCAAAGAACGTATCGGCAAATTGCTGTTACAATATTCCATTCCTGCGATTATCGGAATGACGATTACTTCTATCTATAACATCATTGATAGTATCTTCATCGGACATGGCGTAGGACCGATGGCTATTGCCGGACTGGCTATCAGCTTCCCGCTGATGAATCTTGTTGTCGCTTTCTGTACACTGGTTTCGGCTGGTGGGTCTACCCTCGCCTCTATCCGTTTGGGACAGAAGGATATGAAAGGAGCTACGGAAATTTTGTCACATACGCTGATGCTTTGTATCACAAATTCTCTTTTCTTCGGTATTCTGTCTTTTATCTTCCTGGATGATATACTGACTTTTTTCGGAGCCAGCGCCGACACCCTTCCATATGCACGCAGCTTTATGCAGGTGATTTTGCTGGGAACTCCCATCACTTACACAATGATCGGGCTGAACAACGTGATGCGCGCTACCGGATACCCCAAAAAGGCTATGCTCACTTCAATGGTAACGGTGGTGGCTAACATCATCCTCGCTCCTATCTTTATCTTCCACTTCGAATGGGGAATGAGGGGTGCGGCTACGGCAACGGTTATCTCGCAGTTGATTGGTATGGTGTGGGTGGTGAGCCACTTCACCAAGAAAGACAGTACGGTGCATTTTGAAGGGAATATCTGGAAAATGAAACCGAGGATTGTAGAAAGTATCTTCGCCATCGGTATGTCTCCATTCCTGATGAATGTGTGTGCGTGTGCCATCGTGATTATCATCAATAACAGTTTGCAAAATTATGGGGGCGATATGGCTATCGGTGCGTATGGTATCATCAATCGGTTGCTGACGCTTTATGTAATGATTGTGTTGGGGCTGACTATGGGGATGCAGCCAATCGTGGGCTACAACTTCGGCGCACAAAAGATAGACCGGGTGAAACAAACGCTGCGACTGGGGATTATCTCCGGGGTAGTGATTACGAGCAGCGGGTTCGTGATTTGTGAGTTTTTCCCTCATGCCGTATCGGCTCTCTTCACTGATAGCGATGAATTGATTGATTTGGCGGTAGGCGGTATCCGGTTGACTGTGTTGATGTTCCCGTTTGTAGGGGCACAGATTGTAATCGGTAACTTTTTCCAAAGTATCGGCAAGGCTAAAATCAGTATTTTCCTTTCGCTGACGCGTCAGTTGCTTTATCTTTTGCCTTGCTTATTACTGTTCCCTAACTGGTGGGGATTGGAAGGAATCTGGATCAGTATGCCGGTATCGGATGCGCTGGCGTTTATTACGGCCGTTGTCAGTCTGATGATTTACATCAAGAAGGTTTCCAAACAGCATCCGGTAGTAGCAGAATAAGGCGGTGTCTGCCCTATTCTGCCATTTAATTCTATTCGGCTTATTCTGCTTTAATGCTATTGACCGGATTCTCGTTCGCGATATGCCATGCTTTCAGAACAACACAGATTACAATCAGTAATTGGACGAACAAGGCCGTAGCAGCAAAAAGCAATGGATTCAAATCAATCTGCTCGGCAAATTGGTCGAGCCATGCCTGTCCTGCAAAATAAGAAACGGTAGTGCCTACTAGGATAGAAATCACTGAAACGTATAAAATGTCACGTGTCAGTAATCCGAGGATATGAGATGCTTCGGCTCCATTCACTTTCCGGATAGCTATCTCTTTGCTCCGGCGCTGGGTTTCATCGTTCACATAGCCAATCAATCCCATGATAACGATCAGCAGGATAAAGGCGGAAGTGATCCAGACGGAATTGCGGAAGCGGTATACGTCTTTATAGATATTTTTCACCATTTGATCTACCAGGATAAAACGCAAGGATATATTCGGATAGGTGTTTTCTACAAACTCATTCAGACGTTTCAGATTCTCGTTATATGGTTCTTTCAAGCGGACATCAAATGCATGGTTGGCATTTTCATCTCCAATCAGGACAATAGGAGATTGCGACACGTAAAAACTTTTATTGCGAATATCACGGAATACGCCTACAATCGTTCCTTGAATGTCATTCACTGTTTTACCTACTGCTCCGTCGGTCCATTTCATCAGACGTACCAGTTCTTCGTTTACCAATAAGTCGTTCTGCTTTTTCAGCGTAGTGCCTTCTATAATCTCAATACCCATTACTTCAGGATAGTTGTAATGGCAGGAATTGTAATTTAGGGTAGCAATCCGCTTACCGTCATTTCCCATCAGTCCGCGTGTCCAGTACTCTCCCAACACCCCATTCACGGCAACAGTCACTCCCTCTACCATCGGCTGACGGTTCAAATCGTCTTTGATATGCTCTACCGATTCTTTAGGCAACCATGTCTGCGCTTGAGCTAATCCGGGCACGACGATACCCATATCACGGCTCATCAGATGACTGTACTGCAACAGAGTGACCAGCAACAATCCCAAGACGAAAGAAACTCCTGTAAACTGCACAAACAACAACGAACGCTTCCACCCTTTCTTCCCATCTGTATACCGGCGGAATACCTGCGTGACAGGGATACGGGAGAATAATCGTCCCGGTATGCCACCTGCCAGTATGAAGAGAACAAGGATAGTGAGCAACGGTACCCACAACGTTTCCCAAGTGAAAAGTGAGGAAAGACGGACGGAAAGTAAATCTTCAATCAGATCACGCGCATTGATTATCAGTAAGAAACTAAGCAATACGGAAAGAATGACAAGGATTCCCGTCTCTGCCATAAACATTCTGAAAATATGGGTGGAACTGGCTCCATTGCACTTATGCACTCCCACTCCTTTTGCACGACGACTTAAAGTGGCAATGGATATCAACATATAGTTCATGATAGCCACAAAGAAAATAGCAAAGCCCAAAAATCCGTAAATGACCAAACGCTTTTGTACATCGGGAGAAACCAGATGAAGTTTCACCAATGGAATGGCACTAAATTCAACTTTCCAGCCATCATACTCTAAATCTGTATATTTTCCGATCACCCGCTGAATGTCAGCATTCACTTTGTCAATGTCCGATGCATGGCGCAAACGAAGGAAAGCATAAAAGACATCATTTCCTCTCCAACCGGCTCCTGAATGATACCCTCCATTCTGATGAACAGATATCACGAAATCATGGGTGAGCATCGTATTTTCCGGCACATCTTTGTAGATCCCACGTATGGTCAGTGTGTTTTGTTTTTCAGCAGAAAGCACTTTCCCGACAGGGTCTTCATCCCCGAACGTCTCACGGGCAAAATGCTCCGAAACAAAAACGCTTCCGGGCATAATCATATCCTTGGGATTGCCTTGCAACACCGGTATGCCGAAGGTCTGAAAAAAACAAGTATCCGCAAAGATATAATCTGCATCGGGCAACAATTTATCTTCATAATAGATATTGGCACTCCATATCGAAAGGACACTACTGGCAACCTCCACTTCTTTCGGCATCTCTTCTGCCAAAGTAGATGCCAGCACATCGAAAACAGTATAGTCATAACTGGTCTCTTTATCATCACCAGCCGTTTCACCCGTACTAAGATTAATTCTTTGACAACGTACAAGTGCCAAGCGTTCTGCCTCCGGATAGCATTGTTCATAGCTTAGTTCGAAGGCTATCTGCGAGAAAAGCAGAATACCGATAGTAAGCCCTAAGGAAAGGGAAATGATTCGTATGATATTCGATCCACGTTCACGCAATAAGGTACGTATAGTATAATAGATTTGTCTCATGGTTGGTTCTCTGTTTATGCCTTTACACTTGCTACAATACTTCCATCGAATAAATGTACGGTACGATGTGCAAAACTGGCATCGTGCTGTGAGTGGGTCACCATGATAATGGTTGTCCCCTCTCTATTCAGTTCCGTCAACAGATTCATCACTTCCGCTCCGTTTTTTGAGTCAAGGTTACCCGTAGGCTCATCGGCAAGGATAAGTTGAGGATTGGTAACAACCGCGCGGGCTATCGCCACCCGTTGTTGCTGTCCGCCGGAAAGCTGTTGAGGAAAATGTTTAGCACGGTGGTTGATATTCATTCTTTTTAGAATGTCTTCTACCATTCGGCGACGTTCGGAAGATTTAAGGCCTAAATAAGTGAGCGGAAGTTCCACATTCTCGTAGACGTTTAATTCGTCCATAAGGTTGAAGCTCTGGAATACAAAACCCAGTTTGCCTTTACGGACACGGGTACGTTCCTTTTCTTTCAGGCCGGCTACTTCTTCTCCCATCAGCAGGTAAGAGCCTTCAGTGGGGTTATCTAATAGGCCGAGGATGTTTAATAAGGTGGATTTCCCACAGCCAGACGGTCCCATGATAGCAACAAATTCTCCTTCTTTTACTTCAAGGTTTACATGATTTAATGCGACCGTCTCCACTTCGGTAGTACGGAATACTTTACTAATATTTTCAATCTGTATCATCTTGTTTATTTATGATGTTGTTCTACATAGATTTATTTCCAGTTTTACTATTGACGTTTTTAGTCATGCAGAAAGTATGCCAAACAAGAATAGCTATTCATTTTCAATCATTTATCTTTTCTTAGTTTCCCAAGCATTGTCTAATAATTAGACAGGACCGTCTAATTATTAGACAAATCGGATACTGTTCCATATCTCCCATTTATTGTTCAAAGAGTCCTATTTGCCTGTTAGCCGATTGTCCATCCAAATAGAAAACTTTATCTTTGCATTTAGTTTTCTAGACTATAAACAAAATAATTATGATGAGAAAGAGTGTATATGTATTCTTATCGTGCTTTTTACTTTCCGGATGCGGCATGATAGATTACCATCCATACGACGTCCGTATCAGCGGCGAAACAGAGGTCAACGCACATAATATCGAAAGAATAGAGGCAAACTGCCAAGGTAAAACGACCATACGCTTTGTGACTATGGGCGACTCACAACGATGGTACGATGAAACGGAAGATTTCGTGAAAGAGATTAATAAACGGAATGATATTGACTTCGTTATTCACGGAGGGGATATGAGTGACTTCGGACTAACCAAAGAGTTTCTCTGGCAAAGGGATATAATGAACGGACTTAACGTGCCTTATGTAACCCTTATCGGAAACCATGATTGCTTGGGGACGGGAGCAGAAACATACAAGGCGGTATTCGGTCCCACCAACTTTTCTTTCATCGCAGGTAATGTGAAATTTGTCTGCCTGAACACCAATGCGCTGGAGTATGACTACTCTGAACCTGTGCCGAACTTTACCTTTATGGAACAAGAGATTACGAGCAGGCTGGACGAGTTTGAAAAGACTGTCATTAGTATGCACGCACGCCCCTTACACGGATGTATTCAACGATAATGTGGCTAAAGTATTTCAACATTATATCAGACAATACCCGGGAATACAAGTCTGTACTGCTGCTCACACCCACCATTATCAGGACGATGTGATCTTTGATGATGGAATACATTATGTTACCAGTGATTGTATGGATTACCGTACTTATCTGGTATTTACAATAACCCCGGAAAAATATGAATATGAACTGGTTAAATACTAACTATATCTTGCGCGCAGGAGTATTATCCGTACTTCTGTTACTTCCCGGTCTGATTTCAGCTACTTGTAAAGCAGATACAATCATCAACTCGTACAAGGATGATTCACTCCGTTTCATTATCAAAGATGATTCAATTATCACTTTTCGCACAGGAGATTCTATATTTACGATCATCAAAGCGGACTCTGTATTGCCGGTTGCACCGAAGCAGGTGAAACACAGTCGTTACGATAACCGGATTCACCGTTTCCGCAGTCACTGGGAACGGATTATCCCGACGCACTCCAAAATACAGTATGCCGGAAACATGGGATTGCTTTCTTTCGGTACGGGATGGGATTACGGGAAACGTAATCAGTGGGAAACGGATATATTGCTCGGATTTATACCGAAATATTCGTCAAAGAAGGCCAAAGTAACCATGACGCTCAAGCAGAACTATATGCCCTGGAGCATTAATATCGGAAAGGGCTTCTCTACGGAACCTCTTACCTGCGGGCTTTATGTGAATACCGTATTTGGCGACCAGTTTTGGGTGAATGAGCCGGAACGTTATCCGAAAGGTTACTATGGTTTCTCCAGCAAAGTACGTTTTCATGTTTTCATGGGACAACGGTTGACATACGATATCGATCCGCAACGTAGATTTTTAGCCAAGTCGGTGACTTTTTTCTATGAAATAAGTACGTGCGACCTGTATGTTATCAGTGCAGTAAACAATAGCTATCTCCGTCCCCGTGATTATCTTAGTTTATCATTCGGATTGAAGTTCCAGTGGCTATAAAAGAATTTATGATTTATGAATTATGATTTATAACTCACTTTTTCGTAAGTTTGCGCTTTACAAACTTGAACGAAAATGAGTAAATCAGGAACAATCATCATTGTAGACGATAATAAAGGAGTATTGACAGCCATACAAATCCTTTTGAAAAATTATTTTTCTAAGGTTGTCACACTCTCCTCTCCTGTCACCCTGTCCAGTGTCATAAGGGAAGAAGCCCCGGAAGTAATTCTGCTGGATATGAATTTCACATCAGGCATCAACACCGGCAATGAGGGTTTATTCTGGTTACATGAAATAAAGAAAGTACGTCCGGAACTTCCGGTCGTACTTTTTACGGCTTATGCCGACATCGAACTGGCTATCCGGGGGATTAAAGAAGGAGCAACCGACTTTATCGTCAAGCCTTGGGATAACCAAAAACTGGTGGAAACCCTGCAAGTCGCAGCAGCTTCTACGCACAACGACAAGAAAACGGACGGCAAAGAAGAAACCACCCACTCACCTATGTACTGGGGAGAAAGCAAAGTGATGCAACAACTCCGCGCACTGATTGAAAAGGTAGCCATCACTGACGCCAATATCCTGATAACGGGCGAAAACGGAACGGGGAAAGAAATGCTGGCACGAGAGATTCATGTCCTTTCCAACCGCAAATATAAAGAAATGATTGCAGTGGATATGGGAACTATCACAGAGTCTTTATTTGAAAGTGAGCTTTTCGGACACGTTAAAGGTTCTTTCACCGATGCACACACCGACCGGACCGGCAAATTTGAGGCTGCCGATAACAGTACACTGTTTCTCGATGAAATAGGCAACCTGCCTTATCACCTGCAAGCAAAGCTACTGACCGTCCTCCAACGACGAAGCATTGTGAGAGTGGGAAGCAACACGCCGATTCCCATTCATATCCGACTGATATGCGCAACCAACCGGAATCTGCAAGAGATGGTAGTGAAAGGTGAATTCCGGGAAGATTTGCTCTATCGCATCAATACCATTCATGTAGAGATTCCTCCTTTGCGGGAACGGAAAGAAGATATTATTCCATTGGCCGAAAGGTTCATGGTACGCTTTTGCAAGCAATATGACAAGGCATTGATGAAGTTCACTCCCGACGCTAAAGATAAATTGAAAGCACACCTTTGGTATGGTAATATCCGTGAACTGGAACACGTGATTGAAAAGGCCGTTATCATCAATGACAGTCCGCTCGTTCCTGCCGAATTGTTCCAATTATCAATTCCGCGCACGGAGAGTCAGGAGAAAAGTATTTCTACGCTGGAAGAAATGGAAATGCAGATGATACGGAAAGCGCTCGACGCTTGCGCAGGAAACTTATCAGCAGTAGCCGCCCAACTGGGCATAACCAGGCAGACTCTTTATAACAAGATGAAAAAGTTCGGATTATGACAGTGCAGCTTCAACAAGTAGGCGTTCAATATTGGTTCAGAGTCTTGCTGACGGCACTTTTCTGTATATCGTCCGTGTGGTTCGGTATACATCAATCATACGGTTGGTTAGGAGTCAGTCTTTGTTTATTGGTTCTTAGCATACTTTGGCAAATCCGCCTTTATCGCCTCCACACCAAACAGGTGCTTTTTATGATTGATGCTCTCGAGAATAATGATAATACATTTCATTTTACCGAAGAAAACGGTACTCCCGAAAGCAAAGAAATAAACCGGGCGCTCAACCGCGTGGGACATATCTTATATAGCGTGAAAGCTGAAACAGCCCAGCAAGAGAAATACTACGAACTGATTCTTGATTTTGTCAGTACAGGATTAGTAGTGCTCAATGACAATGGAGCCGTTTATCAGAAGAACAAAGAAGCACTCCGTATTTTAGGGCTGAACGTGTTTACACATATCCGCCAATTGAGTCAGGTGGATGCGCAGCTTATGGAGAAAATAGAGAACTGTCGCCCGGGGGACAAACTACAAGTCATATTTCACAATGAACGGGGAACGATTAACTTATCCATCCGTGTGTCGGAAATCAATGTACGCAAAGAGCATCTGCGCATCCTTGCCCTGAATGATATCAATACCGAACTGGATGAAAAAGAAATAGATTCATGGATCCGACTGACACGGGTGCTGACACATGAGATCATGAACTCTGTGACTCCCATCACTTCCCTCTGCGATACGCTTCTTTCAATATCAGCGGATAAAGACGAAGAGGTGAATCACGGATTGCAGACAATCAGTACGACCGGAAAAGGGTTGCTTGCCTTTGTAGAATCATACCGGCAATTCACACGCATACCGACACCGGAACCCTCCTTGTTCTATGTGAAAGCATTCATAGAAAGAATGGTTGAACTTGCCTGTCATCAGCATCCATGCGAACATATCCGTTTCCACACAGAGATTACTCCTGCGGACTTAATCGTATATGCAGATGAGAATCTTATTTCACAGGTAGTTATCAATCTTTTAAAGAACGCAATTCAGGCAATCGGCAATCAGCCGGATGGGAGAATTGAGTTGAAGGCGTCCTGCAATGACATGGAAGAAATATGGATTGAGATAAAGAACAATGGTCCCGAAATCCCAGCGGAAATAGCAGAACATATCTTCATTCCTTTCTTCACCACCAAAGAAGGTGGTAGCGGAATCGGGCTTAGTATCTCTCGCCAAATCATGCGCCTTTCGGGAGGAAGCCTTACATTACTACGGGAGAAAGAGACAACGTTTATTTTAAAATTCAAATAACGATTGATATATGATACCTACACTAGTCAACAATCCGCTATTCCGGGGAATCACTCCGGAAAGACTTCTTGCCGATCTGGAAGAGATCAGTTTTCATACACGTTCTTATAAGAAAGGAGAAATCCTGGCGCGACAGGGAGATGTGTGCAACCGTCTTGTCATCCTGACCAAAGGAAGTGTGCGTGGAGAAATGATTGACTATTCGGGACGTCTTATCAAGGTAGAAGATATAACTGCTCCCAGAGCGATTGCCCCTCTGTTCCTGTTCGGTGAGCAGAACCGCTATCCGGTGGAGGTGACTGCCAATGAACCGACAGAGGTGATCGAGCTTCCTAAACCAAGTGTTTTGAGTTTGTTCCGCAAGAACGAGCAGTTTTTGGAAAACTATATGAATCTCTCCGCCAATTATGCACGGACTTTATCGGATAAACTTTTCTTCATGTCGTTCAAGACCATTCGTCAGAAACTTGCCTCCTACCTGCTCCGCCTGTACAAACTACAGCAACAGGAGCATATCACCCTCGACCGTTCGCAACAGGAGTTGGGTGATTACTTCGGAGTGTCCCGCCCTTCCCTCGCCCGCGAACTGGCACACATGCAGGAAGACGGACTATTGATAGCGGATCGTAAACATATCACTATTTTACAGAAAGAAGAACTGGTCCGGCTCATCCAATAATGCTCCGGTTTAAGGATCATTTATCTAATAGTGAGTATTTGAGATAAAAATATTCATTGTTGTAACATTGGTTACAGAATTACCTGAAACCTTTCCTCTACTTTTGCGTTCAATAAATAAACTGTTGGACTAATTAAAACCGTAAAAGTTATGAGTATGTTCTGTTATCAATGTCAAGAAACCGCAATGGGTACGGGTTGTACCTTAAAAGGTGTATGCGGTAAAACTTCCGAAGTGGCTAACCTGCAAGACCTGCTGCTTTTTGTAGTACGTGGAATTGCTGTCTACAACGAACATCTGCGTAAAGAGGGACAGTCTTCCGAACAAGCAGACAAATTTATCTATGATGCTTTGTTCATCACCATCACCAATGCCAATTTTGATAAAGTGGCGATCACCGAAAAAATCAAAGAAGGACTGAAACTGAAAAAGGAACTTGCCGGTAAGGTAAAGATCGAAAATGCTCCTGACGAATGTCTTTGGGATGGAAACGAAGAGGAATTTGAAGAAAAATCAAAAACAGTCGGTGTGCTTCGCACGCCTAACGAGGATATACGCTCACTGAAAGAACTCGTACACTATGGTCTGAAAGGAATGGCTGCCTATGTAGAGCATGCGCATAACCTGGGCTATCAGTCACCGGAGATATTTGCTTTCATGCAGCACGCATTGTCCGAATTGACCCGCAATGATATTACTGTGGAAGAATTGGTTCAATTAACGCTGGAAACAGGAAAACATGGAGTATCGGCAATGGCACAGCTGGACAAGGCAAATACGAGCAGTTACGGTAATCCGGAAATCTCACAAGTGAATCTCGGTGTCCGCAATCATCCGGGTATATTGATAAGCGGACATGATTTAAAAGACCTCGAAGAGTTGCTGGAACAAACGGAAGGTACAGGGGTAGATGTATATACGCACAGTGAAATGCTACCTGCGCACTATTATCCTCAACTAAAGAAGTATAAGCATCTGGCAGGAAACTACGGAAATGCCTGGTGGAAACAAAAAGAGGAATTTGAAAGTTTCAACGGTCCGATCCTGTTTACAAGTAACTGTATTGTTCCGCCACGTGCGAATGCCAGCTACAAAGACCGCATTTACATCACAGGAGCCTGTGGTCTGGAAGGCGCGCATTATATCCCCGAACGCAAAGATGGAAAACCGAAAGATTTTTCTGCCCTGATTGCCCATGCTAAACAATGCCAGCCACCCGTAGCCATCGAAAACGGAACACTCATCGGTGGATTCGCTCATGCACAGGTGACGGCTTTAGCAGATAAAGTGGTGGATGCCGTGAAAAGTGGAGCCATCCGTAAGTTCTTTGTAATGGCAGGATGCGACGGACGTATGAAGAGCCGTGAATATTATACGGAATTTGCTCAAAAGTTACCTGGTGACACGGTGATTCTTACGGCAGGTTGCGCCAAGTACAGATACAATAAATTAGCTTTAGGTGATATCAACGGTATTCCAAGAGTGCTGGATGCGGGACAATGTAATGACAGTTACTCACTGGCTGTAATCGCCCTAAAGCTGAAAGAAATCTTCGGACTGGACGATGTGAATCAGTTACCTATCGTATACAATATTGCATGGTACGAACAAAAGGCGGTCATTGTTTTATTGGCATTGCTGGCTTTAGGAGTGAAACATATTCATTTAGGGCCTACTCTTCCTGCTTTCCTTTCACCGAATGTAAAGAACGTATTGATCGAGCAATTTGGAATCGGAGGTATCAGTACAGTGGATGAAGATATTGTGAAGTTTCTATCATAAATGATAAGGGAACAGAAGGGTATTTTACAGACAAATTTCCTTCTAAAAAATAGTGACGGTATATGATAAGGATAGTGACGGTATACGGCAATGATACCGTCACTATTTCCATCATATACCGTCACTATCTTTTTCTCTGTGTAAGGAGGGTAAAGTCAAAGCTCCTTTCTTTAGAGAAACGCCCCTACACATAGCTGTAGCAAGGGGAAATTTTTCAATTTGGGCATTATGACACATCCTCGTTTATTATTTCCGCATAGTGGATGGTTTCTTTTTGAATAGAATATCAATCTTCTTTGGGCAATATCAAATTGAGAACTACTCCTGCCAAAGCTGCCAATCCGATACCGGACAACGAAAAATCACCCCAACTAAAAGCAGCACCACCAATCCCGACAGTCAACGTTAATGATACAATGATTATATTTCTTGTACGGCTCAAATCAATACAGTTATTCACAAGATTACCAATACCCGCACAGGCAATCGTCCCGAAAAGCAACAGCATAATGCCACCCAGTACCGCACTAGGTATGGATCTTAGTAATGCGCTGATTTTACCAATAACGGAGAATAAGATAGCAGAGATGGCAGCTATTCGGATCACTTGCGGATTGGTAATCTTTGTCAATGACATGGCTCCTGTCACTTCCGAATAGGTAGTCACAGGAGGCCCACCCAGCAATCCGGCACAGAAACAAGCCAGACCATCCCCCAATAAGGTGCGGTGCAATCCCGGGTCTTTCACGAAATCTTTTCCCGTAACCGTATTCACCACATAGACATCACCAATATGCTCTATCACCGGAGCAATAGCTACCGGAATCATAAATAACACCGGCTCCCATGAGAATTTAGGAAAGACAAACTGCGGCAATCCAATCCAAGCGGCATCTCTGACACCGGACAAATCCAAACCATAGAAGAGCCATGCAGCCAGATACCCCACTACAATTCCACAGAAAATAGGTATCAGCTTCAAAAGTCCTTTAGCTTTCATCGAAACAACAACCGCAGTCACCAATGAAAGGAGAGCCAGCACCCAGTTCTCTTTTGCCATATTCACTCCTGTTCCCGCCAATGATAAACCTATCAGAATAATGACAGGTCCTATGACAACAGGAGGAAACAACCGTTCAATCACCCGCACTCCCTGCCATTTGACAAGCGCACTCATCACAAAGTAAACTAATGCAACTCCAACCATGCCGGATAAAGCGCCGGGCAGCCCATAAAGTTCTGTCGCTTTAATGATAGGCGCAATAAATGCGAAACTACTCCCCAAAAAGATAGGAACCTTTCCACGCGTAACGG
Organism: Bacteroides sp. 1001302B_160321_D4; assembly: GCF_015667765.1. Lineage (NCBI taxonomy): Bacteria > Pseudomonadati > Bacteroidota > Bacteroidia > Bacteroidales > Bacteroidaceae > Bacteroides > Bacteroides sp. 1001302B_160321_D4. Next base: position 73,229 of record NZ_JADPLO010000023.1, read on the forward strand.
CATGAAAGATAAGCGTACCAATACCTGCTGTAAACAGAGCTGTCGAAGGATCGAGCCCTACCAATAACGGCACGAGTACCGTAGCTCCGAAAGCCACAAACAAGAATTGTACCCCCACCACCCCTTTCCTCAAAGGTGTAAGATTATTTGAATCCATAAGTATAATGTAGATTAATCTCTGCAAAATTAGTCTTTTTAGACAATTTAACTCCCTTTTTTCACAAAAATACATCTAAAAAGGGGTTTTATTTGTTGTTAATAATGTGTAACTTCGCACGGTGAGAATTAAAACGACAATTTTATAACTTTATAATATATTGCCTATGATATTTACAGCAGAAAACACCCTACTTATCGGTTCTATCTTACTTTTCGTCAGCATTGTTGTTGGAAAAACCGGATATCGCTTTGGAGTACCTACCTTATTATTGTTCCTCGTAGTAGGAATGTTGTTTGGAAGTGACGGCCTCGGCCTGCAATTCCACGACGCGAAAGACGCGCAGTTTATCGGTATGGTCGCTCTTAGCATTATCCTTTTCTCGGGAGGTATGGATACGAAATTCAGAGAAATCAAACCTATTTTAGGTCCCGGTATCGTGCTTTCCACTGTCGGAGTACTGCTCACAGCTCTTTTCACCGGGCTCTTTATCTGGTGGATATCAGGTATGAGCTGGTCTAATATTTATTTACCTATCACCACTTCCCTGCTTTTGGCCTCTACCATGTCGTCTACGGACTCGGCTTCGGTGTTCGCCATTCTCCGTTCACAGAAGATGAATTTAAAGCACAACCTCCGTCCCATGCTGGAACTGGAGAGCGGAAGTAATGACCCGATGGCCTATATGCTTACCATTGTCCTGATACAGTTTATTCAATCGTCTGGTATGGGAGTCGGAGCTATCGTAGGCTCTTTTGCCATCCAGTTTATCGTCGGTGCGGCTGCCGGATATGTACTCGGAAAGCTCGCAATCCGAATGTTGAATAAGCTCAATATTGACAATCAGGCCTTATATCCTATCTTATTACTTGCATTTGTATTTTTCACTTTCTCCATCACCGACTTACTGAAAGGTAACGGATACCTTGCCGTATATATCGCTGGTATCATGGTGGGAAACAATAAAATCATGCACCGTAAGGATATCTACACCTTTATGGACGGACTGACCTGGTTGTTTCAAATCATCATGTTCCTTTGCCTGGGATTGCTTGTCAATCCGCACGAGATGTTGGAAGTAGCTGCTGTGGCATTGTTGATTGGTGTCTTTATGATTATTATCGGCCGACCGTTAAGCGTATTCCTTTGTTTGCTTCCATTCCGGAAAATTACGATGAAATCACGTATTTTCGTCTCTTGGGTAGGATTGCGCGGTGCAGTTCCTATTATCTTTGCCACCTATCCGGTAGTGGCGGGCGTAGAGGGTTCGAACCTCATCTTCAACATTGTTTTCTTTATTACCATCGTGTCATTGGTGGTACAGGGAACAACGATTTCTTTCGTAGCCCGGATCTTGAATCTTTCCAAACCACTGGAAAAAACAGGAAATGATTTCGGAGTGGAACTCCCGGAAGAAATAGACTCTGATCTTAGTGATATGACTATTACTAAAAGTATGCTGGAAGAAGCAGATACATTGAAAGATATGAATCTCCCGAAAGGCACGCTGGTAATGATTGTGAAGCGCGGAGATGAGTTCCTGATTCCCAACGGAACGCTGAAACTGCATGAAGGAGATAAACTGCTGCTCATCTCCGAAAAATCAAAAGAAGAAGAGACTGATTCTGACTAACATCCGAAAAGATTGATTCTATACACTATAACTGATTCGTCTCCACGTATGAAGCCTCTTGTCCCTATAAGACACTCGTTTCTTCTTCATGTGTGGAGACGAAATGTTTTAAATAGGCCAACAGACTAGTTTTAAGGAAGAAACACGAAAACGCCTTAGCAAGCCGTAAAAATTGTTCATTCCCCTCCGTTAATTAACCGTAAAACTTGAATTTAAAATTCGGTTTACATCAGCGAAGTATTAATTTTGCGCAGTTTTAAACTAAATGTGCAAAAATCGAATGGAACAAGAACATCAGTTCATTGATTATATTGAGCAAAGCATCATCAAAAACTGGGACAAGGATGCCTTAACTGACTATAAAGGAATTACCCTTCAATATAAGGATGTAGCGCGTAAAATCGCTAAATTTCACATTGTCTTGGAAAGTGCCGGCATCCAGCCGGGAGATAAAATTGCCGTTTGCGGACGTAACAGTGCCCATTGGGCGGTTACTTTCCTGGCAACGATTACTTATGGAGCCGTTATTGTTCCTATTTTGCATGAATTCAAGGCAGATAATATTCATAATATCGTCAACCATTCCGAAGCCAAATTACTTTTTGTCGGTGACCAAGCCTGGGAAAATTTGAATGAGGACGCCATGCCTTTATTAGAGGGTATTGCTTTACTAACAGATTTCTCACCATTAGTATCACGCAACGAGAAACTCACTTATGCTTTTGAACACCGGAATGCAATATATGGTCGACAATATCCCAAGAACTTCCGCCCGGAACATATTTGCTACCGGAAGGATCATCCTGAAGAACTGGCTATTATCAATTATACTTCCGGCACCACAGGTTACTCTAAAGGAGTGATGCTCCCCTATCGCAGTCTTTGGTCGAATGTGGCTTACTGCTTCGAGATGCTTCCCGTTAAACCGGGCGATCATATCGTTTCCATGTTGCCTATGGGGCATGTGTTCGGTATGGTATATGATTTCCTTTACGGATTTTCTGCAGGTGCGCACATCTATTTTCTGACGCGCATGCCGTCTCCGAAAATCATTTCTCAATCTTTCTCTGAAATCAAGCCAAGAGTGATCTCTTGTGTGCCATTGATTGTGGAAAAGATTATTAAGAAAGATATTCTCCCTAAAGTAGACAGCAAAATCGGTAAGTTATTGCTTAAAGTGCCTATCGTGAATGATAAAATCAAATCGCTGGCACGGCAGGCCGCCATGGAAATCTTCGGTGGAAACTTTGACGAGATTATTATCGGAGGCGCTCCTTTCAATGCTGAAGTTGAGGCCTTCCTCAAAAAGATAGGATTCCCCTACACAATCGCTTACGGTATGACTGAATGTGGTCCTATCATTTGCTCCAGTCGTTGGGAAACACTGAAACTTGCTTCTTGCGGAAAGGCAACCAGCCGGATGGAAGTCCGTATTGACTCGCCGGATCCGGAAACGCATGCCGGAGAAATTGTATGCAGAGGAATGAACATGATGCTGGGCTATTATAAAAATCCGGAAGCTACCGCGCAAATTATCGATGCTAACGGCTGGCTGCATACCGGTGACCTCGGCACGTTGGATGAAGAAGGTTACATAACAGTTCGCGGACGTAGCAAAAACCTGCTTCTCACCTCTAGCGGACAAAATATTTATCCGGAAGAAATTGAAAGCAAACTGAACAATATGCCGTATGTTGCGGAATCATTGATTGTCTTACAGCATGAAAAGCTGGTAGCAATGATTTATCCGGATTTCGATGACGCTTTCGCTCATGGATTGCAGCAGACGGATATTCAGAAAGTGATGGAACAAAACCGTATCGAGTTGAATCAACAGCTTCCTAACTATTCTCAAATAAGCAAGATAAAGATCCATTTCGAGGAATTTGAAAAGACTGCGAAAAAGTCAATCAAACGCTTTATGTATCAGGAAGCAAAGGGATAATTATCCTAGATAACACGATAAGTAATCTTGCAAACGATTATAAGCCTCTCATATCAGATTAAAATTTGATTAGAAAAGAGCCATAAAGGAAGAATTGTAAATACAACAGGAAAAATGGCCAGCCTTCTTTCATTCCAACTCCCCTATCTTTGCAGGAGAGAAAATAAAACGAATCATTAAAAAAATAGGATATATGAAAATAATAGATTTAACCAAAGATAGTTTTGTTGAGAAAGTAGCTGATTATCAATCTTATCCTGATAGTTGGAACTTTAAAGGGAATAAACCTTGCCTGGTCGATTTTCATGCACCCTGGTGTGTCTATTGCAAAGCATTATCGCCTATATTAGACCAATTGGCAAAAGAATACGAAGGTAAATTAGATATTTATAAAGTGGATGTCGATCAGGAACCGGAACTGGAAAGCGCATTTAAGATTCGTACCATTCCCAATCTGTTACTTTGTCCGTTGAACGGCAAACCGGCAATGAAATTAGGCACTATGAATAAAGCCCAATTGAAAGAATTAATAGAAACCAGTTTACTTTCAGAATAGAAAAACATCGAAAGTCCGGAAAGTTCCTTATGACGATAGACTGATAAACTACCAGGCTTTTGATATAATACAGAACATTTATTTTTATAATAAGAGGCTGAAAAGCCTTGATCTTATAAAATGCCCCTTACTAGAATAAACTGAACTCCTAAAATTTTGTATCCAACTTTTGGGATTCAGTTTAGTTCTTAGTAAAGGGCATTTTTCTTTTAGGAAGTCTCCGGACGGCCTCTTCCCTTTCAAAGGTTATTTCAATGGTTATTTATGCAACAGATTATCAGTTCCCGGAACGATCTTTCCCATTGACCATACGCAACGTACATTCAGTTCTTTGTCAAGAATCACAATATCAGCATCCTTACCCTTTGCTAACGCCCCTTTACGATCACTCACTCCAATTAAACGGGCAGGAGTTTCAGAAGCCATACGCACGGCATCTTCCAAAGGAATATTCGCTTTCTTTACCATAGTGCGAACCAACACATCCATCGTAGCCAAACTACCGGCCAACGCAGAATGATCCGCCATCTTGCATACGCCATCCTCTATGATATAACGAGGATCAATCGGTTCATTCCCTTCATAAGCGGCATACGCCAAAGCATCGGTAACAAGGCAGGTATTCTCCACGCCTTTCAACTTATAAACCAGTTTCAGGATAGTGGCAGGCAGGTGAATACCATCCGCAATCACTTCCACAGTCATTCCATCCGTCAGATACACACTTTCCACTGTACCCTCATATTTATATTCACGACGTTTATGGAAACCCGGCATCGCATTATAAAAATGAGCAGCATGAGAAAATCCTACTGCAAATGCAGCTTTAATTTCATCGTATTCGGCTTCGGTATGTGTAACAGCAGTCATAATTCCTTTCGAACGGGTATACTTTGCAAAATCATGTGCACCGGGCAGTTCGGGACTAATATCCCAACGTCTGATACAAGACGTACGCTCCAACAAAGGAATATATTCATTTTCATCCGGAGTTTTCAGAAAACCGTCATACTGCGTACCCGCCATCTTCGGATTCAGATATGGGCCTTCGATATGCAGACCGAGAATCGGAGAATCCTTCTCTTTCATCAAGTGCTCACATACATCGACTGCCTGGTAGATTCTTTCGAATGAAGTAGAGGACAAAGTAGGAAATATAACGGTAGCACCATGTTTCAGATGTGCATTGGTTGCGGTGCGGAAAGCCTCTTCCGTTGCTTCCGTATAATCATGCCCACCACCTCCATGTGCATGCATACTTACGAATCCGGGCACTATCGTCATCCCTCTGGCATCAATAACCGTTGCACCGATAACCGCTAAATCACTATTAGTTACCTCTAATATTTTTCCATCACAAATCAATACGGAACCATCTTTCAACCAGCCTTGCGGGGTAAGTATTCTTCCGTTTATTATTTGAGTCAACATAGTCTTTGTTATTTATTAGATTTAAAACAGTTTGTTGGTGCCTTCCACCAGTTCTCCCATTGCCCATACGGCTCTCACGTTCAAGTCTCTGTCCAAAGCGATCATATCGGCATCCTTGCCACGTTCCAGCGTTCCTTTACGGTCGAGCACTCCCATAATCCGTGCAGGAGTTTCGGAAGCCATTCTTACGGCATCTTCCAAAGGAATTTCCGCCTTTTGCACCATGGTACGAATCAAGCGATCCATCGTTGCAACACTCCCGGCCAAGGCTGAATGGTCTGCCAACTTACAGACTCCATCCTCAATAATCACACGCGGGTCAAAGGCAACCTGGCTATCACTGGCGGCGCAAGCCAACGCATCCGTTATCAGGCAAGTGCGTTCCACTCCTTTTATCTTATAGACAAGACGCAAAATCGTCGGAGGTACATGAATACCATCAGCCACCACTTCCACTGTCATATCATCAATCAGATAAATACTTTCTACCGTACCTTCATACTTGTACTCTTTCCGTTTATGGAAACCGGGCATCGCGTTATAAAAATGAGTAGCATGCGTATATCCCGCCTCATAAGCCGTCTGTATATCCTCAAATTCTGCCTGGGTATGTCCTACCGAAGCCAGTACACCTTTTGCCGTGATATATTTACCGAATTGCATGGCTCCGGGAAGTTCCGGTGCGGCATCCCAACGTTTGATACAGCGTGTTTCTTCCAACAACGGAATATATTCTTCGGGATCGGGATCTTTGATATTTTCCGGAATCTGTCCGCCTGCCATGTCCATATTGAAATAATGTCCTTCCAGATGGAGTCCGAGTACAGGGCTATTGGGCTCCGCCATCATTTTTTCAGTAGTTGCCGCAGCTGCACGGATCATCGGAATGGTAGAAGAAGAAAGGGTAGGAAAAATACTGGTGGTACCATGCTGCATGTGAGCCTTGATTGCTGTCCGGAAAGCCTCTTCGGTGCCTTCCATAAAGTCTCTTCCACCGCCACCGTGAACATGGATTTCTACACCGCCCGGAACAATATACATTCCTTTGGCATCAATCAGTTTGGCTCCGATAATGGCAAGGTCACAATTGGTTACTTCCAGAATTTTGTTATCGCGAATAAGAACTGACCCATCCTTCAGCCAACCTTGAGGCGTCAGGATGCGTGCATTAATGATCTGTGTTAACATATCACAAATAGTTAAATTAATTAAAGGTCTGTGTGAATCAATGACGCTCTTTTTTGGGGGGAGTACATTGATTTTTTCGTTTGCAAAATTACGTTTTTCTATTCAATCTATCGATAAAATCGTCCGATAAACTTCTAATAAAGTCCAATATTAGGGCTCAGTTGTAATTCTTGGGGGATTAAGTTTAGTCAATTCCCTTCATGCATATACCTTTGCTAGCCTAAAAAGGAA
>NZ_JADPLO010000024.1:0-79344 GCF_015667765.1 Bacteroides sp. 1001302B_160321_D4
ATATATTAACGAGACAGTATCTCGTGTACCTATCAGTGACTGGCATCATACTGATAGTGGTAAGTGGGTTGGCTTCAAAGCACGCTCCGTGATTGGAGGATACTGGATGCAAGTGTTAATGAATAAATTGAGTGGTAGCAAGTAATTTTCTATTAGGGAGTGATATTATGTGTAACTTATCTACTGTATCAATTCTTCGATGGAATCTAGTAATGCTATTGAGCACACTATTCTGGTTTTCCTGTTCGACAAGCGATAATAATGAAGAGTCGAATGGAAAAGAAGGAGATGAGACTAATGTATCTGTGTATTTACAACAGAATGGATTCCAGAATTTGAATCTAGTGCCCGACCAGAATTTCGTTTCATACAATGTGCTTGTTTGCAAGAGTACCCTTTTGAATGGAGAGATATCTGTTCGATTGAAAACTTGGAGTGACAGTGAATTGAAAGCTTATAATTCTAACAATGGAACAAACTTTCAACTGCTTCCAGAAGATCTTTATCAGCTAGAGGAAATGTTAACACTGAAAGCGAATGAGAAACAAAAAAGTATAGAAATTCAATTTCATTCCTCTGAAATCTTCTCAAGATGGAAGAGGGAAAAAACTAATTATGTACTCCCTCTTCGGTTAGAAAGTGCATCGGTTAGCGCTCAAGAAAACAAAAGAAATTTACTTCTTACGATAGATGTCCAAGCAGCTATTGTCAAGTTGGAGAGTATTAGCGGAGAAATACTATTAAACCAAGAAAAAGTAGAAGTAGACATTAAATCTTATTATGATTTTAGTGGCACAAACCAGAGTACATTTCATTGTACGTTAAGTGTTGCACCAGAGGCTGTACAGTTGGTAAATGATTATAATGCAGCTCATGGAACATCTTATGAGTTGCTACCTGATGACTCGTATACTCTTGGTGGATTGACTTATTCTGCAGGGAATAATCAAGCTTCTACGAAATTAACTATTCAATCAACCAAACTACATCCTACGTACTATCTACTTCCTCTGTGTCTAACGAATGCCGATAGCGAAACAGTGTTAATAGATAAGTCTGTCCGGATATTGACATTAGTGCGTGGTTATTGCAATCCGATTATTGCTTTTAGCGCACCAGATCCTACAGTAATTCGTGCCCAAGATGGTTATTTCTATCTCTATGGAACAGAGAATACTCGAAATGTTCCTATTTATCGTTCCAAAGATTTGGTGAATTGGGAGTATAAGGGTACAGCTTTCACGGATGCTACTCGCCCCACTTGGGGTGGCGACCACAATATTTGGGCACCAGAGATACGTTATTTCAATAATCATTATGTGCTTTATTATTCATGGGCTATATGGGGAGATGAGTGGAGAAGTAATGTAGGAGTTGCTGTGTCAGACTCTCCTCTAGGACCATTTATAGACAAAGGGTGTTTGATCGACTCGAAAGTGATTGGGGTACAAAATTCCATTGACCAGTTCTTTTATGAAGACAATGGCAAAAAATATATGTTTTGGGGAAGTTTTCGGGGTATCTATGCTACAGAACTCACGGATAATGGTCTGGAAATAAAGAAAAAAACGGATGGAACCCCAGTCCTGAAGAAGCGTATTTGTGGAAATCGTTTTGAAGGGACCAACATATACAAACGTGGAGAATATTATTACTTGTTTGCTTCCATAGGAACTTGTTGTAATGGAGCAACCAGTACATATCAAACTGTGGTAGGGCGTTCAAAGAATGTGCTTGGACCTTATTTAGATAAGACAGGAAGGGATATGTTGTATGATTATTGTGAAATCATTATGAGTGGCAATGAAACCTGGGCAGGACCTGGACATAACTCCATTCTGATTCAGGATGATGTAGGAACTGACTGGATCATTTACCACGGTTACAAGAAGAAAGAAGCCGAAAACGGAAGATATGTTTTAATGGATAAACTGATTTGGAGTAACGATGGATGGCCTTCCGTCAAGAGTAACGCACCTTCCATCTTGGAAGTGGCACCCTACTTTCAGAAATAAATATCCTATACAGAAAAACAAGTAATACTTATTGCTTATGCGATTTTATTAACATATTTAATCTAATTTATTATGAAACAAAAAGTAATGAAAGCCTGTTTGGGCATTTTATGGGGAATGTTTACATTGACCACTTTTCTATTACAGAGTTGCGATAATGGAAAAGAAGTCACTCCGGCTCAAGGAAGTGGTGGCAGTCCCTTTAATCCGCAGCTTCCTATTAGTGTCAAGGAAATCAGTCCGACTAATGGTGCTGCAGGTCAGAAGGTTCTTATTCATGGAGAAAACTTCGGCAATGACCCGTCTCTGATAGAAGTCACTATCGGCGGACAGAAGGCGCCTGTGGTCAACGTACAATCAACTGTCATATATTGTATTGTACCAACGAAGGCTTATTCGGGTGAAATCCAGGTAACTATCAAACAAGGAGAAGAAATCTATTCAGCCGAGGTAGCCGAAATTAAGTTTGAATATCAACGCCAAGTGGTGGTAAGTTCCTTGTGTGGTGCAACTAGTGAGCAAGGTTCCAATTCAGCAAAAGATGGTCCGTTTAATGATTGTGGCTCCATTACGAATCCCTGTTTTATGACTTGGGACCCGGAGGACCATAATTTGCTATATGATGCAGAAGACGCAGGGGACGCTGAAGGTGTAGGACAAGGTATTCGTTGTTTTGACTTCACAAACAAGCAGGTCTATACAATGATTCCCAAGAACTCATTTGTAGGCTCACAGCGTTGCCGAACCATTGATTTCTATAAAGATGACAATGGAAAATATCACATGATTGTAGGATTAGCGCAAGGAAATGTTAATAGTACGGCTGTTATGATGTTCGATCGAATTGAAGGAGGAACGAAGCCGTGTGGGTTCACGTGGGGCAATGGAAGGGTGATCGCACAGAACCAAGGATGCCAAGCTGCTGCAATACATCCTACTACTGGCGACCTCTACTTCTCCAATTACCAGAACAGTCTGCTTTATCGGGTAAAGAAATATGTTATAGAGGAATTTGCAACAGGAAAGAGAACAACCCCTGTCAGACCTGGTACAGCAGATGATGCCGCTCAGACAATATTAAAAGTGCAAGACAAAGAATGGGAGTTCAATATTATGATTCATCCAACTGGTAAATATGCTTATTTCATGGTCATCAATCGCAATTATATTCTTCGCTCAGATTTCAATGGGGAAACCTTTACCGCTCCCTATGTCATTGCAGGTGTTAATAGTAACAAAGACACTTATGTTTATCAGGATGGGGTCGGTAATCAGGCTCGATTCGGTAATCCCTACTCTGGTGTATTTGTAAAGAACCCAGAATATGCCGGAAATTCGGATGAATATGACTTCTATTTGACAGACAGGCATAATCATGCCATTCGTATCTTGTCTCCTTTGGGTCAAGTGACTACCTATGCCGGACGTGGTAGCGCTAGTTTGAATTCAAACCCATGGGGGTATGCAAATGGCCGCTTACGAGAAGATGCACGTTTTAACCGGCCTAAAGGAATTGCGTGGGATGAGCGTGATAATACGATATATGTGGGAGACGCCAACAACTATCGAATCAGAAAGATTGGCCTTGAAGAAGATGTGCCTGAAGAAGATATTAATGAATAAACACCGTATAAAAATGAAAAAAATAACAATTTTATGTATACTGTTGCTATGTGTAGTAACCGACACAATGGCTCAGAAAACTGTTACTGTATCGGGTATTGTTTCTGACAGTAATAAGGAACCGCTTATTGGTGTGAATATTATCGTCAAGGATGTTCCCGGATTAGGAGCCATTACTGATATCAACGGGAAATATACCATTAAAGTAGAACCTTATAACCGACTGGTCTTCTCATATATTGGATATAAGACACAAGAAGTATTGATTAAGGAACAGCGTTCGGTCAATATAAAAATGGAAGAAGATGTAGCTACTACTATTGATGAGGTTGTAATCACAGGTACCGGTGCACAACGTAAATTGGTACAAACCGGTGCCATCACTACAGTAGACATGGAACATCTGATGGCTAATCCGTCGTCTAGTGTTGTTAATGCTTTGGCAGGTAACGTTGCAGGTGTATTAGCCCGCCAGACTTCCGGTCAACCAGGACAAAATGTTTCAGAATTCTGGATTCGCGGTATTTCCACATTTGGGGCTGGAACCGGTGCTTATATTTTAGTAGATGGGTTCGAACGTAGCATGGATGAAATCAACATTGAGGATATTCAAGACTTTTCTATCTTGAAAGATGCTTCCGCTACTGCAATATACGGTTCTAAAGGAGCTAATGGCGTTGTATTGATTAACACTAAACATGGTAAATCCGGGAAAATCAAGATCGACATAAAGGCACAAACCACCTACAACATGCGCACTATTACACCTGAATTTGAAGACGGGATTTCGTATGCAAACCTATTGAATGAGTCACGAATTACACGCAATTATGAACCTGTATATCAACCGGAGGAACTGGAGATTCTAAAAAACGGATTAGACCCAGATCTCTATCCGAATGTGGATTGGATGGATTTATTGTTGAGGAAAGGCTCATGGCAACACCGCGTTAACCTGAATTTAAGCGGTGGTGGTTCTACTGCACGGTATTACGCCTCTATTAGTTACCTTGATGAAGAAGGCATGTACAACACTGATAAAGCGTTGAAAGACGATTACAACACTAATGCAAACTATCGTCGTTACAACTATCGTCTGAATACAGATATTGATATCACGAAAACTACACTATTAAAGTTAGGTGTATCCGGTTGGTTATCTAAGAGAAACAGTCCGGGACTGGGTGATGCAGATGTATGGGGTGAACTTTTTGGCTATACCGCCATTCGTACTCCTTTACTTTATTCCAACGGTCGTGTTCCGGCAGTAGGTACAGGCAACAAAACAAACCCATGGGTAGCAGCTACACAGACTGGATTCAATGAAAACTGGGAAAATGTGATTCAGACAAATATTACGTTGGAACAGAATTTGAAGTTTATCACCAAAGGTCTGAAATTTGTTGGACGCTTCGGCTATGATACCTATAATAACAATCACATCAATCGTCGTAAATGGCCTGAGCAATGGAGTGCCGAACGTTCACGCGATGAAAATGGAAATTTGGTATTCAAGAAAATTTCGGACAGTAGCAATATGCATCAAGAAAGTGGTTCTAGCGGTAACCGTCGTGAATTTTTAGATATGATGCTTAATTGGGAACGCGGTTTTAAGGCACATCATCTCAATGCTACGTTGAAATACACACAGGACTCGTACATCAAAACACAAGACTTAGGTGATGATCTGAAAAATGGTGTCAACAGACGTAATCAAGGATTGGCAGGGCGAATTGCGTATAACTGGAACTATCGATATTTCGTAGATTTCAACTTCGGCTATAATGGTTCGGAGAATTTCGCAAAAGGGCATCGCTTCGGTTTCTTCCCGGCATACTCTTTAGCATGGAACATTGCAGAAGAATCATTTATCAAAAAGAATTGGAAATGGATGGGTATGTTCAAAGTGCGTTTCTCTTATGGTAAAGTAGGTAATGATAAGATTCGTCATAACAATGCAGATGTACGTTTCCCTTATCTGTACGCAATTGGCGAAGGCAATAGTTATGATTGGGCAAACTACGGTAGTTCTTATGGATTCACAGGATTAACTTACACAGAACTAGCTTCCGACCAAGTTAGTTGGGAAGTGGCAACGAAGAAAGACCTGGGAGTAGATTTGGCTTTGTTTGATGATAAATTCAAATTGACAGTTGATTACTTTGATGAAAGTCGTAGCGGAATTTTCATGCAACGCCAGTATTTGCCTGGCATGATTGGCCTGCAAGGAAAGAGTCCTTTTGCAAATGTCGGTAAAGTAAATTCCAAGGGATTCGATGGCAATTTCTCTTTCAAACAGAGGTTCAATCAGGTAAGTTTGACAGTACGTGGTAATATGACTTACAGCAAAAATGAGATTATTGAAAGAGACGAAGCTAACAATGTATATCCCTATCAAATGCAAAAGGGCTATCGAGTGAACCAGAATAAAGGATTGATTGCATTAGGACTGTTCAAGGATTACGATGATATTCGCAATAGTCCTACTCAAAAGTATGGTCCTGTAATGCCCGGTGATATTAAATACAAAGATGTAAATGGTGATGGTGTAGTGGATGACAACGATATTGTAGCAGTAGGAGCTACTAATCGTCCGAATCTGATTTATGGTCTTGGACTTTCTGTTAAATGGAAAGGACTTGATGTCAATTTGCATTTTCAAGGCGCGGGCAAGTCGCAGTTTTTCTTGTCCGGGAAATGTATCAGAGCTTTCAGCGAAGGGCAATGGGGTAATATTATTAAAGGAACTTTGGATAATCGCTGGGTAGATGCGGATACTGCCGAGAAATTAGGTATTGCAGCCAACGAGGATCCCAATGCTACTTTCCCCCGCCTAAGTTACACAGACCAAGGAAATGGAAATACAACGATTTATGCTTATACTAATAACTACCGCAACTCTACTTACTGGTTGCGTGACGGTTCCTACGTACGTCTGAAAACGGTTGATATTGGCTACACACTTCCCAAAGCACTGGTTAACAAAATACATTTTAATAATGTACGTATTTTCTTGACTGGAACCAATTTACTTACATGGTCTAGTTTCAAACTCTGGGACCCGGAGATGGGTAGCAATAATGGAGAGAAATATCCATTGTCCAAATCCGTAACGTTAGGTTTGAGCGTTAACTTATAAATGATTAATGATATGAAAAAAATATATATACTATTAGTCGCAATTTTTGCGATCAGTTCCACTTCTTGTTCCGATTATTTGGATTCTGATTACATTTTTGAGGATAGAGAAACAATTGATAAAGTTTTTACCGACTATAAAAAAACAGAACAATGGTTGGCACAGGCGTATACCTATTTGTTGGGACAATGTTGTGATGTTGCAAGTAAACGTAATACACCTTTTGTGTTTGATGATTGCATGTATTATGGCGATGATGATGTTACAGTGGATGCAACCAAAGGCGGTGCTTTATCTTATAATAAATTCCGTGAAGGAGCATACGATGAAAACACTTTCCAAGATACTTGGAACCGTTGTTATAATGGTATTCGACAGGCTTCTATTTTCATCCAGTATGCAGATATGAGCATTGAGCATAGTGCGGAGGAAATCATTGACCTCAAAGCACAAGCCCGCTTTGTTCGTGCCTATTACTATTGGTTGTTACTCCGGAAGTATGGTCCTATTCCACTGGTTCCAGATGAGGGTTTTGATTACAATCAGTCATACGAAGATTTGGAACTTCCCCGCAATACATACGATGAATGTGTAGATTATATCGCTAAAGAGATGGTCTTGGCAGCACAGGGTTTACCTTTGAAAAGAGACCAGCTTTCCATTACCCGTCCTACTCGCGGTGCCGCCTTAGCTACCCGTGCTTTGGCAATGCTTTATGCTGCAAGTCCGCTAATGAATGGCAACGATGATGCGTATGCACAGCAAATGACCAACCGTGACGGGAAACGTTTATTAAATCCTGTATACGACAACAGTAAATGGGCTAAAGCAGCAGCTGCTTGCAAAGATGTGATGGGACTAGGCGTTTACCATATTTATACAGCCGATTTCCGGTCGACTCATTCTATTGCTTTTCCTGCTACCATCGCTCCTCCGATTCACCCGGAATATAGTTATAAAAATTTTCCAGAAGGTTGGCAGAATATTGATCCGTTCGAATCTTATCGTTCTCTATTCAACGGACAGGTAACTGCTATGGACAATCCTGAATTGATTTTTACTCGTGGAAAAAATATTTCCGGTGAACGCATCAAAGATATGGTCATTCATCAATTGCCCACTGTAGCTAAAGGATGGAATACGCACGGCGCCACCATGAAACAGGTAGATGCCTATTATATGAGCGATGGTACTGACTGTCCGGGAATGAACTCTGAATATGCAGGTACTCCAGCTTATCAAGGACGCATAGATACTCGCCCTCGCGCAACTGGTTATACAACAAATAATACAGATCACAAACCGCTTCCAAATGGAGTATCTTTGCAATATGCTGAACGTGAACCACGTTTCTATGCGTCCATTGCTTATAATGGTATGTACTGGCATCTAGGTAATGAACCAGAAGTTCAGAATCAAGATCAACAAGTATTCTATTATCGCGGAGATGGAAATGGTTATGCAAATAGTATGTTCTGGTTGCGCACCGGCATTGGGGTAGCTAAGTATGTGCATCCTGATGATACCTATTATAATAGCGATGCAGCCAAGGTAAAAGATAAAGATGAACCAGCTATTCGATATGCTGATATCCTGCTGATGTATGCAGAAGCTTTGAATGAATTGACTGCTAGTTATGAAGTTCCTTCTTGGGATGGCTCCATCACTTACACAATCAGCCGCAACGTAGAAGATATGCGTACAGGTATAAAACCAATACGCATGCGTGCCGGGGTGCCCGATTATGATGCAGATACATATAGTAACCCGATTAAATTTCGCATCAAACTAAAACGCGAACGTCAGATTGAGCTCTTTGCTGAAGGAAAACGCTACTATGATCTTCGACGCTGGAAAGATGCGGAAGTAGAGGAAGCAATGCCTGTTTACGGTTGTTATACATTTATGAGTAATGCCAATAAAGACCTGTTCCACACACCGGTTCCTATATCAAATCTTTCTGCTACTTTCTCACCGAAAATGTATTTTTGGCCCATCAAGCACAGTGAACTGAAACGAAATAAACTTCTGACCCAAAACCCGGGATGGACCTACAATGATTAATCTAAAAAAACTAGAATATGAAACTGAAAAATATCTTATTATATCTGTTACCCATAGCCGGCTTATGTAGTTCGTGCAATGATGAATGGGAAAATGAACAGTTTACACATTATATATCATTTAAAGCTCCCATTAACAGTGATGGTGTGTCTCGAATCAATGTACGCTATAGATCTGGTAATGAAAAGACGACATTTCAGTTACCAATCATTGTGAGCGGATCTACCACCAATGAACGTAACATTACAGTACATGTTGGTTTGGATACAGATACCTTAAAAGTACTAAACCAAGAACGCTTCAATAATCGTACCGACTTGTACTATCAAGTATTGCCAAAAAAATTCTACTCTCATTCAGAAACGGTGCAGATCAATGCCGGGCAAGATGTAGCATTAATGCCTATCGACTTTTCAATGGAGGGCATCGACTTATCAGACAAATGGGTATTACCATTGACTATCGAAGAATCACCTGATGGAAACTATACCCCAAACTATCGAAAGCACTATCGGAAGGCATTGCTTCGTGTGATGCCATTCAATGATTATTCAGGAAATTATAGTGCTGTAAATTACAAAACATATTTGAATGGTTCAGAAACAGATGCACCATACGTGAAAAATTATGTCATGATGTATGTAGTTGACGATGAAACGTTATTCTTCTATGCAGGTTTATTTGATGAAACTCGTCAAGACAGGAAAGGGTATCGGATTAAAGCAAAATTCAACAATAATGGAACAGTAACGCTTTCTCCGGCAGATCCAAATAATAAAATGCAGTTTGCGCTCGGTAAAGATGATTTTAATAATGAGATCACTGCTTCTTACAGTATCACGGAGTCAATGGACGCTATCCGTCCCTACTTAATGCACCGAACCATTATTATCAATAATATCAACTATACGTTCAAAGACTATACAACGATTCCCGGTGTCGAAACTGAATTTCATGTAATGGGTTCGTTGACATTAGAACGTCAAATCAATACTCAAATTCCGGATGAAGACCAAGCTATCGAATGGGAAGAAGGAAATTAAAGGTTGGTCAAAGAATAAATAAACTATAAATGGGGATTGTAAATGCTATGGATATTTGTAAATATCCATAGCATTTCAGTCGTTTATTATTAATCGCAATGAATAAATATGTATTGTTTTTAATTTTTATATTTTCATGTATTGCCTGTGGGGAAACAAATGAACAGGATACCAATACAATAGAGGGTAGCACCGATACTTCGCAAATAACTATTACACCAGTGACGAATTTGAAGGCTAAGATTACACAAAATCCCAATGAACTTTATCTAACATGGACGAATCCGATTACTGTGACCAATATGCTAGGGGTAGAGATCTATTATAAGCAGAAAGGTTCCAATGGCGAAAAAAGAGTGAATACGATTCAGAAAGGAGAAGGGTATTTACTCCGGTTGACATCCGCAGAGCCTTATTTCATATCTGTTGTTGTGGTGGATAACTACGGAAGAAAATCAGAAAGAGTTACCATTACTGCTATTCCATCGAATAAGGGAGTACCTTTGGCAGATAGTTGTACGTATGTACTTATTGAACAGTTTATGGATAAAACGAAAGGAACGTTTTGGGTATCCCCCCAAAATATATCTGGAAATTCGGCTAATACTTATATTTATTGGCAACAGGCTCATGCTATTGATGTGGTATTGTATTCTTATGAACGTATCAAAGATAATAATCCTATATTGGCTGCGACATATAAAGAATATTTTGAAAGATGGTTTCAAAATCATGGAAATAATTATCATCACGACAACAACGATCCTACAGGCTTTTCAAATCCATATACTGATGATATGTGTTGGATTGGTCTGACTTTATTGCGAATGTCAGAAGTGTTAGACGATAATAAGTTTGCCGATACAGCCAAGAGGTTGTATGACACTTACATTATTACACGAAAATGGACAGATGATAAAGGAACTGGACTTCCTTGGAATAATGAAAATAATTCTAATGGGCGAAGCCGGAATATATGTACCAATGCTCCCGGTGCTTTGATGGCTACCAAATTGTATAAAAAATACAATGAAGATAAGTATTTATCAGATGCTAAAATACTTCATAAATTTGCCTACGATAATAATTACTTAACATTGGGAGATGGTAGAATAGAGGAACCTCCTTTAACCTATACGCAAGGTACGTATGGAGAAGCAAGTAGGCAATTGTATCATATTACAAATGAAAAATATTATCTGACATGTGCAGAAAAAGTTATTAGCTATGTCACAACCAGTGATAGGTGCTTAACTAATGGCATTTTGCGTAATGAAGGTCCGTCTATGGACCAAAGCATCTTTAAAGCAGTTTTGATTCCTTATATAGTCAATTTGGCATT
Organism: Bacteroides sp. 1001302B_160321_D4; assembly: GCF_015667765.1. Taxonomy (NCBI): domain Bacteria; kingdom Pseudomonadati; phylum Bacteroidota; class Bacteroidia; order Bacteroidales; family Bacteroidaceae; genus Bacteroides; species Bacteroides sp. 1001302B_160321_D4. Next base: position 11,227 of record NZ_JADPLO010000024.1, read on the forward strand.
GGATGAAGCTGCTAATAGTACACTTAGGCAGAATCTGATTCTTTTCCTGCGAAAAAATGCAGAAACGTTGAGCGCAAACTTGACTCGTGGAACTTATCCGGAAATGTATTGTAACTATTATTGGGGATCCATATTTACTGGAAATATTGCTTCTATGGGCGCACAAGCAAGTGGAGCTTCTCTTTTGGAAGGTGTTCTCCGATTGAATACAGCACTAGAAAATAATTAGTCATAAGCATCACTGTTTAAAATGAAGCAATGCAACCTTAATTATTCATGCGAATCAGTTGTTGAATGTAAGTTCTTGTTTTTAAGAAATTCTTTGATGCTAAAATAGCTTTGATACGCTCCGTAGAACAGATAGAAGGTATATTATTGAATATAAGATAAATAATAAGCAGCTTGCCATTGTTTAAATCCAGCTCAATGACAGGCTGCTTAAATTATAATTACTTATAGTATGCTGCAGATATGATTATAAAAGATCTAATATAATCTAATATAAATAGAGAACTTTAAATTAAAAAACAGAGAAGTTTTGCAAATTCACTTTTAAAGATTAAATTTGCAAACAGTAAAATAAGAGCAGCAATGATAGAACGAATACTGAAATCCAAGCTAATTGAAATGGCAAATAAATATCCGATTGTTACATTGACAGGACCTAGACAATCTGGAAAATCAACATTATTGAGGAATTCCTTTCAGGACTATGAGTATGTGTCTTTGGAAGATCCTGATATGAGACTATTTGCTACAGATGATCCGAGAGGATTTCTTTCCACCTACCCGGATAAAACAATTATCGATGAAGTTCAAAGAGTTCCGTCACTTTTCTCTTATATCCAAACGCATACCGATAAAGAGAATAAAGAAGGTATGTATATGCTGGCCGGATCTCATAACTTCTTATTAATGGAAAGTGTGAATCAATCATTAGCTGGACGTACGGCAGTACTCAAGCTACTACCGTTTTCGCATTATGAAATGGAAAAAGGAGAAATATTGCCATCCAGTGTAAATGAAGAAGTTTTTAAGGGAGCTTATCCACGTATTTATGATAAAGCTATAAATCCGGATGATTATTATCCTTTCTATATACAAACATATGTAGAAAGAGATGTGAGATTATTACGTAATATTGGGGATCTAAGTAAATTTATTAAATTCCTCAAATTATGTGCAGGTCGCATAGGGCAATTATTAAATCTTTCATCATTAGCAAATGAATGTGGAATTTCTGTCACAGCAGCTACTAACTGGTTATCTATATTAGAAGCAAGTTATATCTGTTATTTACTGAAACCTGATTATAACAATTATGCCAAACGATTGGTAAAAACTCCTAAGTTATATTTTTATGATACAGGGCTAGCCTGTTCTTTACTTGACATACAAAATGCAGAACAAATAACTACTCATTTTTTACGTGGAGGATTGTTTGAAAATCTTGTCATCAATGAATTTGTAAAAGAATCCTATAATAGAGGTGTTGAACCGGGATTATCATTTTGGCGTGATAGTACTGGCAATGAGGTTGACTTATTAAGAATGGTTGGCGGGAAACAGTATGCCTATGAAATCAAATCAGGAGCAACTTATTCACCGGATTTCTTTAAAGGTATTTCAAAATGGGCTAAACTATCTAATACTCCAACGGAACAATGTTTCGCGATTTATAATGGAGATAAGGATATAAAAACATCTGTCGGTCAAGTGAATGGATGGAATCATTTTAGTCTGTTTTAAACCGCCACTAATATATCATGTCTTTATTCCATCTTATTTGATCCCTGAAACTACATTTGGGGATATATTATTTCTTTATCATGCATGAACTGTTGATATTTTATTCTAAAATTAGAATTTGTTGAAACAATCTGGGATACCCCAAATCCTAGAAATAAATCATTTTTATAGACTACAAAAACACTCGAAAAACCAACTAATTACAACACAGAAACAAGACATGTTAGCTATACATATCTGATAATAAACTAAATAACTAAAAAAAACTTAGTCTGGACAGGACCCGGAAAACCAACTTTGCACGGATGACTTCGCCGGACATTGGGCTCATAATGCCAATCTTTCCGTGAAAGCGATCATGGGAGTGGCCGGATACAGTGAAATGGCTCGGATGCTCGGGTTGAATGATGTAGCTGAAAAATATGCTGTTATAGCTAAGAAAATGGCAGTGAAATGGGAAAAAATGGCGAATGAGGGTGATCATTACCGTTTGGCTTTTGACAGAAAGAACACTTGGAGTCAAAAATATAACATGGTTTGGGATAAGTTATGGAACCTGAATTTATTTCCTAACGATGTAATCGGAAAAGAAATAAACTATTACTTGACAAAGCAGAATCCTTACGGGCTTCCTCTGGACTCTCGTAAAGAATACACAAAATCCGACTGGATAATGTGGACGGCAGCTATGTCTCCGGATCAAGTAACCTTTGAAAAGTTCTCTGATCCTGTCTATAAATACATTAACGAGACCGTGTCACGTGTGCCTATCAGTGATTGGCACCATACCGACAGCGGTAAATGGGTAGGCTTCAGAGCGCGTTCGGTGATCGGAGGATACTGGATGAAAGTGTTAATGGATAAAGTTCAGAATAATCAATAATTTTAAATCTAGTGTATTATGAAATGTAAAACTATGAAACATGGGAACATAGGACTACAATGCATGATGTTGGCATTCATCTTTACAGTCTGTTTCAGCAGTTGTAAAGACGACAAAGATACAACTGCAGCCCCTTATGATCCAAGTCAACCAGTAGAGGTAACGGACTTTACCCCTAAATCAGGAGGAACAAAAGTACGTATGATTATTTATGGTAGTAATTTTGGCATTGATCCCTCTATTATTTCAGTTAGGGTAGGTGGAAAAGAAGCTAAGGTTATTAGTGTAGAAGGCAATTGTTTATATTGCATTACTCCAGACCAGTGTTATGAAGGTACGATAGAACTAACAGTCGGCGAAACCCCAACTGTAACTATACCACAGAAATATAAATATGTCCAACAGATGCTTGTCACTACTTTATGTGGCTATGTGGATGAACTAGGAAATGGAGAAATAAAAAAAGAAGGTCCATTTAATGATTGTGGAAAGATAGATTCTCCTACGTGGTTTTCATTTGATCCAAAATTTCCGAATCTTCTTTATTTAACCCAAGACAATGGTGATCAAGGTAAAAAGCCTATACGAATTTTAGATTTAGAAAGAGAATACATAACGACTGGATTGGCTGCCGGAAGTGATGGAGTAGGACGTTTTCGCAGTATTACCTGGACATTAGATGGTGATACAATGATAATTGCATGCTCAAAAGGAGATGTTAATGGTGCAAGTAACATCTTCATGACTCGCCAAGGTAACTTTTTGGATCAGAAACGATTGACTACCGGTAATGGATGCCAAGCTTCTGCTGTGCATCCCAGAAATGGAGAATTATATTATAATAACTTCGGAGAAGGTATGGTGATAAGATATGATTATCACAAGTGGGGAATAAACAATAATAAGGAACATCAAGAAAAGCTGTACGCTATTCAAGATATAGATTGGGAATTCAATTATATCATTCACCCATCCGGAAAGTATGCATATATAGTGGTAATAAACCGTCACTATATCCTCCGTGCAAACTATGATGAAGACAAGAAAACATTTACCAATCCGTATGTCGTATGCGGAGCACCAGGTCAAGCTGGCTATGATGATAAAATTGGAGCTAAGGCGCGATTAAGCAGACCCTACCAAGGAGTGTTTGTCAAGAATCCAGAGTATAAGGCAGCCGGAAAAGATGAAATTTACGATTTTTACTTTACTGATCGTGATAATCATTGTATTCGAAAGCTGACACCAGACGGAATTACTTCAACTTTTGCAGGACGAGGAAGCGTTGGTATGAATATACATGCCAATGGTTATGTAGATGGGGCATTACGCGAAGAGGCTCGTTTTGATTCTCCAGCCGCATTGGCATACGATGAAGTAAACAATATATTTTATGTGGGAGATGTAAATAATCATCGTATCCGTAAAATTGCTTTGGAAAAAATACCGGAAGACCTCATTAGAGACCAATCAGATAAAAGAATATCGGATGAAGTTAAATAATAACCGAATAATATGGAATGCATAAATATTAAGAAATTGATAACTTTCTGTCTATTATTGATTTCTATAAGCGTTTTTGCGCAAAAAAAGATAGAAGTTACAGGAATTGTAACAGATGAGAATAAGGAACCACTGATTGGTGTGAATGTAACAGTAAAAGACCAGGCTGGCTTGGGAGCTATCACAGATATTAACGGACGTTACAAAATAAATGTTGAAGAATATTCAAGGCTGCTCTTTTCATATATTGGATTTGATAAACAGGAAGTGCTGATAAAGCAGCAACGTATAGTGAATATTACAATGAAAGAAGCCAATGCAAGAGAGATTGATGAAGTTGTCATCACCGGAACAGGCGTGCAGAAAAAACTGACGGTGACAGGAGCGGTAACGACTGTAAATGTAGACGACCTGAAATCAAATCCTTCAGCAAACCTCTCAAATGCTTTGGCAGGTAATGTAGCAGGTATTCTCGCCATGCAGACATCAGGGCAGCCGGGAGTGAATACTTCTGAATTCTGGATTCGGGGTATCTCCACTTTCGGAGCAAACAATTCTGCGCTGGTATTAGTTGATGGATTTGAACGTAGCCTGGACGAAATGAATATAGAGGACATTGAGTCTTTCACTGTATTGAAAGATGCTTCTACGACAGCTATATATGGTCCCCGTGGTGCTAACGGGGTAATCTTGATTACCTCCAAACACGGTAAAGCCGGTAAAATCAATATAAACGCAAAAGTTGAAACGTCTTACAACACACGCACCATTACACCCGAATTTGCAGACGGTTACACTTACGCACGCATGATGAATGAATCACGCATTACTCGTAATAAAGAACCTATATACCAAGATGATGAATTGGAGCTTTTACGATTAGGACTTGATCCTGATCTTTATCCGAATGTGGATTGGAAGGATGTGTTGCTGAAAGATGGAGCGATGACTTATCGTGCTAATGTGAACATGAATGGTGGTGGGGCTACTGCACGCTATTTTGTTTCACTTAGTTATATCAGCGAAGGAGGAATGTATAAAACAGACGACGCTATGCGTGAGGATTATAATAGCAACCCAAGTAGTCAACGTTGGAATTATCGATTGAACACGGACATTGATATAACTAAAAGTACTCTCCTGAAAGTTGGAGTTTCCGGTTCTTTAAAGAAACGAAATGCACCGGGACAAGGGGAAAATGTATGGAAATCATTGATGAATCAAAATCCGATTAGTGTTCCATTGATGTATTCTAACGGCTATATACCGGCATTTGGTAAAGAAGATGATCGCTCGAACCCATGGGTGCTTGCTACGCAAACTGGATACAAAGAGTTTTGGAATAATAAAGTACAGACAAACATTTCTTTGGAACAAAAACTGGATTTTATAACAAAAGGGCTACGCTTTGAAGGACGTTTTGGATTTGACATCAATAATGATAATGAAATCAACCACAAGAAAATGCCTGAAACATGGCGTGCACAACGTTTCCGTAATTCGGCGGGCGAAATAGTGTATGATCGACAAAGGGAAGAACAGAAGATGGAACAGACCAGTAAGTCATCAGGTAATCGCAGAGAGTTCCTCGAAGCTTTTTTACAGTATAATCGTGGATTTAAAGAACACCATGTAGGAGCAACTCTCAAATATAGCCAGGATGCTTATAAAACAACTGTTGATGTTGGTACAGATGTAAAAAACAGTATTGCCAAACGTCATATGGGAATAGCCGGACGAGCCAGTTACAACTGGAATTACCGTTATTTCGTCGATTTCAATTTTGGATACAACGGTTCGGAGAACTTTGCTGACGGACATCGGTTCGGTTTTTTTCCTGCATTTTCTGTTGCTTGGAATATAGCTGAAGAAAAATTGATCAAGGATCATCTGAAATGGATGAACATGTTTAAACTACGTTATTCATACGGAAAAGTCGGAAATGATCAGTTGGGAACACGCTTTCCTTATTTATATACCATTTCCGGTAAGTATACAGAAAAAGTGGATGACAAAGATGTAGAAAAGATATTCCCCGGATGGAATTGGGGAGATTACGGATACGATAAAAAGTTTGATGGTATGACATATAGCATGTTGGCTTCCGAAAATGTAACATGGGAAATTGCTACCAAACATGATTTTGGAGTAGATTTATCTCTATTTAATGATAAATTGACAGCTACAGTCGATTATTTCCACGAGCAACGTGATGGCATTTACATGGAGCGAAAATTTCTTCCAGGTATGGTAGGTATCGTAAGAAGTAATCCTAAAGCCAATGTCGGTAGTGTATTATCTGAAGGATTTGACGGTCATTTTGCTTACAAACAAAAGTTAGGTAAAGTAAATCTCACCATTCGAGGTAATATGACTTATAGTAAGAATGAAATTCTGGAGAGAGATGAAACAAATACTGTCTATCCTTATCAATTAGAAAAAGGATATCGTGTCAATCAGGCAAAAGGACTTATTGCGTTAGGTCTGTTCAAAGATTACGATGATATTCGTAATAGTCCTAAACAACAGTTTGGTAAAGTACAGCCAGGTGACATCAAGTATAAGGATGTGAATGGTGACGGGGTCATTAATGATGGAGATAAAGCGGCTATTGGAGCCACTACCAAACCGAACTTGATTTACGGATTTGGTATTTCGGCACAATGGAGAGGACTTGACTTCAATGTTCACTTTCAAGGAGCCGGCAAGTCTTCATTCTTTATTGAGGGCTCTACCGTATATGCTTTCAAAGACAACCAATGGGGAAACGTATTGGAGAATTTGGTGGAAAATCGCTGGGTGGATGCAGAAACTGCTGCCAGGTTTGGTATTCCTGCTAATGAAAATCCAAATGCTTCGTATCCTCGTTTAAGTTTCGGTGGAAATGATAACAATTTCCGGAAGTCTACATTTTGGTTGCGTGATGGTTCTTATTTGCGATTAAAAACTCTGGAAGTTGGCTATACTTTACCTAAAACAGTTGTAAACAAACTGAAATTTAATAAGATACGCGTATTCTTTATCGGAACGAACTTATTGACATTCGCTAAATTCAAAGAATGGGATCCTGAACTCGGTAGTTCTACAGGTACCGAGTATCCACTTTCCAAAGTCTTTTCTCTAGGTTTATCTGTTAATATCTAATTTAATATACGTGAAATGAGAAGAATATATTATATATGCATATATATCCTATTAGGAGTAGGAATTGCATCCTGTGCGGACAACTTGGATTCTGACAAGTATTTCAAAGACCGCATGTTACTTGAAGATGTGTTTACTGATGAAACACGGACAGAAAGGTGGTTAGCACATGCTTTTTCATATCTGTCAGGAGAAAATATGGATGTTTCCAGTAAAGATAATAATCTGTTCTGCTTTGCCGATGATATTTATTTCGGTGACCGTGATGATTATAAAACATTTAAGAACGGTACATATAATGAAGGCTTCCGACATTCTTGGGGAGCAAGCTATAAAGGCATTCGTCAAGCTTCTATTTTTATTCAAAATGTTGACATGAATATGAAGATTACGGAACAGGAAAAAGCAGACTTTAAAGCACAAGCGCGCTTCGTAAGAGCTTATTACTACTGGCTTTTACTTCGTAGGTATGGTCCTATACCTTTGTTGCCGGACGAAGGACTTGATTACACTGATAGTTATGAAGGTTTGGCACGGCAACGCAATACTTATGACGAATGTGCCAACTACATTGCTTCCGAAATGGCTTTAGCTGCAAAAGATTTACCATTGGAGAGAGGAACCAACCACATAGCTCGTCCAACCAGAGGAGCCGCTCTAGCTGCGCGTGCCAAAGTGTTACTGTATGCGGCAAGTCCGATAAACAATCCTCGCCCGGAAGATACAGAAAGATTTACTGACTTGGTGGACCATGATGGTAAATGTCTCATTGCGCAGGAATATGACGAATATAAATGGGCAAAAGCTGCTGCAGCTGCACTTGATGTGATGAAACTCGGGCAATATGAGTTGCATTATTCGTTAGCAAAGACAGAATCAAGTCCAGGCTTTCCTAAAACCGTTACTCCCTATCAAGATAACGATTTCTCGAAACAGGATTGGCCGGATGGGTACAAAAATATAGATCCGTTTGAGTCATACCGTTCGCTCTTTGATGGTGATTTAGCAGCCTCAGATAATAAAGAATTGATTTTTACACGTGGTAAAAATCAGGGTGACCGTGATCTGGCGGATATGGTCAGGCATCAACTCCCATCAATTTATGGTGGTTGGAATACACATGGTATGACACAAAAACAATGTGATGCCTATTATATGGCTAATGGGGATGATTGTCCGGGTAAAGAACGTGAATTAAATATTCCTGGTCGTAGTGACATGCGCGAACGTGCAAATGGATTTGTCAGCAAAACAGAAGCAGGAACTGAAGGATATGAACACTTACGTGCTGGAGTCTCCAAGCAATATGCCGGGCGTGAACCTCGCTTCTACGCTTCCGTCGGATTTAATGGAGCTATATGGCCTATGCTACAAAATTCATCCCTAACCCCTGCCCAGCCGGTAGATGTACAAATATTCTATTATCGTGGTAATGGTAATGGATATACGAATACAAATTTCTGGTTACGTAGTGGAATAGGAATTATGAAATTTGTCAGTCCGGATGATACAGCAGTAGGCAAAATAAACGACCGCATCACTAAAAAACCAGAGCCTGCAATCCGCTACGCAGAAATATTACTGATATATGCGGAAGCTTTGAATGAGCTGGAAGATGGATCCACGTATGACATTTCGTCGTGGGATGGCTCTACTAGTTATTCCATCAAGCGTGACATTAATGAAATGAAGAAGGGGATTCGACCGATTCGCTGCCGTGCCGGTGTGCCTGATTATGATCTTACTACTGTATATGGGAATAAGGATGAATTTCGTAAGAAGTTGAAACGTGAGCGCCAAATTGAATTAATGGGTGAGGGGCATCGATATTTTGATTTACGTAGATGGAAGGATGCTCCGGTGGAAGAGGCAATGAAAGTATATGGATGCAATACGTTAATGACTGATTCGGAAGATCAAAAAGTTCTATTTCATTCTCCTGTGGTTATAAACGATCTGCCTTCAACCTTCTCGCGCAAACTATATTTCTGGCCTATTAGCCATGATGAGTTAAAACGGAATAATTTGTTAACCCAGAATCCTGGATGGACATATAATGATTAATATAAAAAAGTATAATATGAAAACTATATATAATTGTTGGATTGTATTGTCCGTTTTGCTATTAGCTACATCTTGTAATGATGAATGGACAGAAGAACAGTATAAGCAATACATATCTTTTGCAGCTCCCATAAACGATCAGGGTGTCATGAACATCTATGTGCGGTATAAAACAGATGGTAAAGTAACGTATAAGTTACCTCTAACAGTGAGTGGAACCACTATGAATTCTCAAGATCTGGATGTACATGTCGCCATAGATCCAGATACTTTGAATATTATGAATCAGGAACGTTTTAGTACACGAACTGAATTGTTCTATGAGCTATTGGATGAGAAGTTTTACAGTTTTTCTGAATCGGTTCATATCCCTGCCGACTCTTATGCGGAAACTATGAATATTGATTTTACATTAAACGGAATTGACATGGTAGAAAAATGGGTATTACCTCTGACTATAGTTGATGATGCTTCTTATAATTATATGAGTCATCCGCGTAAGAATTATGCAAAAGCACTCTTAAGGGTTATTCCGTTCAATGATTATTCAGGAAGTTATAGTACAACTACTATGGAAGTGTTTTTTCGTAATCCGGATGGAAGCATTGATAAAAAGCCAATGGTTGCCAATTCACGTACTGCATACGTAGTAGACGAAAATACAATTTTCTTTTACGCAGGTTTAGTCGGTGAGAATTTAGACAAAGAGATACGCCGTACCTACAAAATATATATGCAATTTGATCAGGAAACAAAAACATTGAAAGTATGGCCGGAAGATGATAGGATTAATTTCGAATTGTTTGGTACACCTGATTACAGTGTTGCGGTAATTAAAGATGCTACTCGTCCATACTTGGAACATCATTATGTCTCCTTTTCGATTGAGTATAATTATGATGACATTACTTCTGCTCCGGGAGCAATAGTGCCATATAAAGTAAAAGGTACATTAACGCTTGAACGTAACATCAATACCCAAATACCAGATGAAGATCAACAGATTGAGTGGTAATATTAGTCTTTACTAGAAGAGGTTAAAGAAATACGTCTGAAAGGATTTCCCCCCTGTTACAAAACAGTTGTAGCAGGGGGAAACTTCATTTTAAGGCATTTCTCGAATAGTCACTTTTAATGATTAAGACAAAAATAAGCTATTCTTTCGATGATATATTAATGGATAAAATGCCTGTTTTTAATGCAAAAGTAATCTATTTATGATTATCTTTGCATTGAATTTAGCATATCAAGAAATGACAGTAAGAGAATGGATCAGAGAAAAAGAAATCAATGGGACTTCAACTTTTAGTGTTGAAGAGCTTCGTTCTTGTTTCATTGCTTCATCAGAACAAGTAATTAAGAATGAACTTTACCGATTAAAAATGCAGGGCAAAATTTTGTCTGTTTATAAAGGATTTTATGTAATTGTTCCCATACAATATGCTGCCAAACGTATTGTACCGCCAATATATTACATTGAACAGCTAATGAGTTTTCTGAAAAAACCCTATTACATTTGCCTGTTAAATGCTGCTGAATTATTAGGTGCTGCCCATCAACGTCCACAAAAGTTTTCAGTAATGACTATTCTTCCCAAATCGTCTGTTTCAGAAAATAAAAATAGTTTTTTGAGTTGGATATATCGCAAACAGATTCCTGATAGACTTTTACAAGAAAAGAATTCAGAAACAGGAACTATTCTTTTTTCTAATCCAGAGTTAACAGCTATTGACCTTGTACAATATGAGCAATATGTAGGTGGATTATCACGAGTGTCTACTGTATTAGCTGAACTTGTTGAAAAGACAGATTTCTCTAACGCAGTGGAAGATTATTTGTTTGATAATACATCCGTAGCAACTATTCAGAGACTAGGTTATATTTTGGATTGTATTCTCAATGAATCAGAACAGGCAGATACACTATATGAACAGTTACGGATTTATGATAAACGTTTGAATTATATACCTTTGAGTTCACGCCATCCTCGAATTTTGAAGGGTGCGAATAGACGTTGGAAAATAAATATAAATATTGATATAGAAATAGACGAACTATGATAAACAGAGCTGCTATAATGCAATGGAGAACACATGTTCCATGGAATGCAAACGAACAAGTTGAGCAAGATCTTATTATTAGTCGGGCATTAGTTGCCATCTTCAGTGATGATTTTTTAGCTTCCAAACTTGCTTTTAGGGGTGGAACTGCATTACACAAATTATATCTTTCTCCGCAGCCTAGATATAGTGAGGATATTGATCTTGTACAAATCGATGCAGAACCAATTAAATCTACTATGTATAGACTAGGTGAAGTCTTGAATTTCTTGCCAGACCGAGTCACAAAACAGAAAAGATTTAATAACACAATGCTTTTTCGTATGGAATCGGAGATACCACCGACTGTGCAAATTCGATTGAAAGTGGAGATTAACTGTTTTGAACACTTCAACGAATTAGGGCTAGTCAAGATTCCTTTTTCTGTAGACAATAGTTGGTTTACAGGACAATGTGAATTAACGACTTATAGACTGAATGAACTGTTAGGCACTAAGTTACGCGCATTATATCAGCGTAAAAAAGGTCGTGACTTATTTGATTTATACAAAGCTCTCACTTTACATGAAGTAAATCCGGATGAAATTATTCGCTGCTATAAACGATATATGGACTTTGTTGCCGGACAACCACCTACTTACAAACAGTTCATTTTGAACATGGAAGAAAAGATGAACGATATGGATTTCTTAGGGGATATCCAAAATCTAATACGTCCTAATGAGATGTTCAATCCTCAAGAAGGGTATGAGCTTATTAAAGAAGTATTGATTGAGCGTTTGAAAAAAGACTTTTAAATTCATATACTTTATTACATACACTTATCTATTTTTGATTTTGTTTTTTGGGGGAGGGAAAGACAAAATAATTCATAATTCAAGCACATTATTCATTAATATACCTGATAAAAAATAAAAGCTATTTTTTATCAGGCAAAATCTCTGGTTTTTACCTGATACATCTTCTTATAACAATACAAAAACAACACAATAATGAATAATACACTAAATTACAGCAGGTTACATACTTATATCTTAGTTTGGACAGGACCCGGAAAACCAACTTTGCACGGATGATTTTGCTGGTCACTGGGCTCATAATGCCAATCTTTCAGTGAAAGCGATCATGGGCGTAGCTGGATACAGCGAAATGGCTCGTATGCTCGGTTTGAACGATGTGGCAGATAAATATGCTGCTATAGCTAAGAAAATGGCAGTGAAATGGGAAGAAATGGCGAATGAGGGAGATCATTACCGTCTGGCTTTTGACCGTAAAGATACCTGGAGTCAAAAATATAACATGGTTTGGGATAAGTTGTGGAACCTGAATTTATTCCCTAATAATGTTATCAGAAAAGAGATTAACTATTATTTGACAAAACAGAATCCTTATGGGCTCCCTCTAGACTCTCGTAAAGAATACACAAAATCCGACTGGATCATGTGGACGGCAGCTATGTCTTCAGATAAGGAAACCTTCCAGAAATTCTCTGATCCTGTCTATAAATATATCAATGAAACAGTATCTCGTGTACCTATCAGCGACTGGCACCATACAGACAGCGGTAGATGGGTAGGCTTCAGAGCCCGTTCGGTGATCGGAGGATACTGGATGAAAGTATTAATGGATAAAGTTCAGAATAATCAATAAAGTTAGCACGACGTTTACTTCAAATTTATACATATGAGATCTTTAAAGAATATTACTATAAAATCAAATTATCTCATTTTGCCAATAGCATTATTGTTCATCAATAATGCTATGGCAAAAAGTTGTTGAAATGACAAAGGCTTACCAAATATGGGCTAAACGCTGTATAGTAGCACCTTACCCAAAAAAGAAATAAGAATGTTTTTTATACACACAACTTTTTAACGTTATTACTATGAAACATCAAAACTTGGAATTTAAGTGGATGTGTCTACTCTTTCTAGCTCTGCTACTCTCTCCTCCTCTACTTTGGGGGCAGAATCATAGCATTAAAGGACAAATTGTAGATGCAAAAAGTAATGAACCTTTAATAGGAGTAAATATTACTGTTGAAGGCACTTCGAATGGTACCATTTCTGACATAGATGGTCGGTTTACGCTATCTGTAGCTGCTAATGCTGTACTCAAAATCTCTTATATCGGCTATCAAGAAAAGAAAATCAAAGTGGATGATCTGAAAAAAGAGCCTATCATTTCTCTGGAAGAAGACAGCAAACAACTAGAAGAAGTAGTGGTAGTAGGTTATGGTATTCAGAAAAAGGTATCAAGTGTAGGCGCTATTACCCAAACTAAAGGAGAAGAATTGTTGAAAGGAGGTAATATCACTTCTGTATCAGAGGCTTTACAAGGCAAACTAAATGGTTTGGTAGCTATCAATACTTCAGGCAAACCTGGAGCTAGTGATACCAAAATGTACATTCGTGGCAAGGCTTCCTGGCAAAACTCTGACCCTTTGGTATTAGTGGATGGTATAGAAAGGGATATGAACGATGTTGACATGAATGAAATCGAGTCTATATCTATTCTAAAAGATGCCTCTGCTACAGCCGTATATGGGGTTCGAGGTGCAAATGGTGTAATATTGTTAACAACCAAACGCGGACAAGATAAGAAACCAAACATCAATTTTTCTACAAGCTTTGGTATTAAACAGACTACTGCAAATATGGAATGGGCAGATTATGTTACATCCATGAAAATGTATAATGAAGCTGTAGCTAATGACAACAACTGGAATCAACAAATTAAACAATCTGTTATCAATGCTTGGTCAAATGCTTTTGATACAGGCAACTACGGCCCTTATAATGATGTCTTTCCACAAGTAGACTGGTGGGATGAGTTGGTTAAACCAGGTTTTTCCCAACAATATAATGTGAATATCAGCGGAGGAACCAATTTCATGCGTTACTTCGCCTCCATCGGTTATCAAAATGACGGTGATATTTATGATTTACAGAAACAGGAGAATTTTGATCCAAGGAACTACTATCGCCGTTATAACTGGCGTTCAAATTTAGATTTTAATTTAACTAAAACGACTTCCTTATCAGTAAATATTGCAGGGAAAATGGGATACCGCAATGACAACTTTGCTGATGATGTGTACACTAGAATCATTGCGGCACCAACCAATTCCTTCCCGATAAAGTATAGTGATGGCTATTGGGGAGATGGATCTACTGCCGGCTATAATCCTGTTTGTAATATGAATACAAATGGATCACAACTGTATAAAACCTTTCAGGGATGGTATGATGTTCGTTTGGAACAAAAACTGGACTTTCTGACTAAAGGACTAAAAGCTGCCGCTAAAGTTTCATACACCTCTGCTTCCACTACTCGTTCTAGTATAAAGACTGGTGAAATTTGGGGTAACAATGATTTTGAATCCAGAAACAGTATTATTAAATACCATCGCGAATATGATTATTCTAATCCGACAGTCAATGCAGATGGTTCTCTCACTTACCCCATGATTTTGGAAAAACGATGGCCAAATGATGAGGATATTGAACTACCTCCCAACGTTTCTTATGACAATTTGGATGGTTATAATCGTAAGTTATATTACGAATTCTCTGTGGAATATAATCATTCATTCGGGAGTCATAATGTAACAGCGTTAGCTCTGATGAACCGTCAAGTATCTGATTCAAAAGATGATAAAGTTATCAAATTCCCAAGTTATCGTGAAGAATGGGTGGGACGTGTTACTTATAACTGGAAAGAACGTTATTTGGCAGAGATGAATATCTCTTATACAGGTTCGGAAAAATTTGCCCGAGGGCAACGCTTCGGCCTGTTCCCTTCCTATTCTTTGGGATGGCGTGCTTCAGAAGAACCTTTTATAAAGAAACATGTTGGAGATGTGCTGACTAACCTAAAATTTAGATATTCATACGGAAAAGTCGGTAGTGATGCAGCTGCTGCACGTTGGAATTACATCCAATTATTTAATTCTTTAGGAAGTATTGAATTAGGAAATACACAAGGAGTCACACATAGCCCGCTCTATACAGAAGGAGATATTGCTAACTTGACTTCAACATGGGAAAAAGCGACTAAACATAACTTTGGAATAGAAATTGGCTTATGGAATAAGTTAGATTTAACTTTGGATTTATTTAAAGAGAATCGTAAAGATATTCTAATGACTCCACAAACCACATCTTCCATTGTAGGAGCTACTTTTAACGCTATCAACCGAGGAGAAACGAAAAATCATGGTTTAGAATTAGAGTTACGCTGGAATGACAAAATCGGACGTAATTTTAATTACTGGGGAGCTTTAACTTTTGCAGCCAGCGAAAACCGGATTGTCTATAAAGATGATCCTAGAAATGCGGATGAGCACTTGAAAGCTGCAGGTAAACCGATTGATTATCAAAACCGTTTTATTGCGATCGGTAATTATGGTTCGATAGACGATGTGTTCAATTACGCACAAACAGCTATAAATGGTACTACAGCATCGCAAGTAATTCCTGGAGACCTTATCTATATAGACTTCAATGGAGACGGAATAATCAACTCAAACGACAAGGTAGTTGTAGACGAATTGAATTACCCATTGACTACCATCGGATTTTCTTTCGGGTTCAATTGGAAAGGACTTAACTTCAGTGCAATGCTCTATTCGCCACGCAATATATATAAGTTACAGTTCGATCAATATCTGTGGGATTTTCCAGCTTCAAACATACGTGTTCAACCAAAATCCATGGAACGATGGACGCCGGAAACAGCTAATTCATCGGGTGTTATGCGACCTGCTACACACTTGAACAATACATACAACAAAGTGGAAAGTACTTATCGCTATTCCGACTATTCGTATATACGATTAAAGAACATGGAGATAGGATATACATTCCCTAAAAAATGGTTGAGTGAAGCACATATCTCTAATCTTCAGGTTTACATGAACGGGAATAATTTACTAACCTTCTGGAAAGGGGACAAACGCGTGGACCCTGAAACAGGAGGTGTAGGCAGCTATCCGATTGTCCGTACTTACACTTTAGGACTAAGAGTTTCATTTTAATCATATTCAAAAGAAATAAAGATGAGAAAAGTATTATTATATATCTGTTCAGTTTTCATTCTTGGTGGGATGACAAGCTGTGAAGACTTCTTAGATAAAAGGGAAGATGTAGGATTGACAGAAGATGATATCTTTAGGGATTACTATTCCTTACGAGGTTTCTTAGATCAATCTTTCAACCAATTGGAAAATGTTATGGTAATGGATAATTGGGAAAATGGACGCGCATTTGTCGGTCTCTTTGCAGACGAGATGGCAACCACAGATAATTCATCTGCCGTTTTTACTTTACATTCCGGAAACTGGTTAAGTAATGCCAAGTCAAATAAGACTTTCGAAATCGGTAATGCCGGAAGTACAGCTATATCTCGATCATATAAGGCGTTGCGTATCAATAACCGCATTATTAATGATATCGATAAGGCTTCTTTGACACCTGAACAAAAAAATGAGATTCTGGGACAAGCTTATTTCTATCGTTCCTGGTTCTACTTTCAGATAATTAAAAGATATGGGGGAATGCCTATTATTGACAAGGTCTTTGAAGGTGGAGATGATGATATTCCCCGTATGACCTACCATGAATCACACGACTGGATGATGGAAGATATACAAAAAGCAATCTACATGTTACCTGACAGTTGGGATGATCCAAACTATGGAAGACCCACAAAAATTGCAGCAATGGCACTTAAAGAATGGACACAGTTGTTTGATGCAAGTCCATTGATGCAGAATAATTTAAATTCTACAGAAAACAAAGGCTATGACACGGAACGCGCAAAATCCGCAGCAAAATCCGCTTATGAAGTAATACGTTATATGGATGGAAGCAAGTCTGCCCCTTATCCCTATGGTTTGGCTAGTAAAGAAGAATATACGAATGTTTTCTATTTTAAATATCCACCTGTACATCAACCGGAGTACATTTGGGTCAAGCGACAATTTCCTAACGCTGCTAATCAAAACCAAAAACGCACTATCCGCACATTCTGGCAATATGAGGATCTTGCATTCGGTTCGGGACCAGATGGAAATTCCATGTGCTGCCCAAGTTTGAATATCGTCAACATGTTTGACAAGAAGGGAGCAGACGGTATTTATTACCCGATTGATGACCCACGAAGCGGCTATGCACTTGACTATGACCATAAGCCATTTGAGGATCGTGATCCCCGTTTCTATAACAACATCCTTTTACCTGGAACAACTTGGGGACATTACGCTGATGGACGTACCTATTACATTACAACCTACAAAGGAGGAGCAGCCTATCAGCACATGTTAACTCAAAAAGACTGCAACAAACGAATGTTCACAGGATTTATGTGTAAAAAGTTCATGTGGCCGGAATGCAATCAGTATCTTGAAAAGAACAATCCAAACTGTTGGTGGGACTATCGCTTCCTCACCATATATATCCGTGCTTCGCAAATTTATTTAGATTATGCAGAAGCGCTATTCGAGGGTTGCGGAAGTGCTACGGCAACTATTGAGGGATGTCCTATATCAGCTGCAGAAGCTATTAATATTCTTCGCAGACGAATTGGCTTAACAGATCTGCCATCAGATATTGTAGCCGATCCTGATAAATTCCGTGAAGCTTATCGCCGTGAGCGTGCCGTAGAATTAATGTTTGAAAATCATCGTTGGTGGGATATCCGCCGTTGGATGATCTTGGAAGAAACATTCAAGGATACTTATCCTATTAAGGGAGCATTATTCACACCACGAGAATCTAACCATGGAAGTATCACGGACAAGTCTACATTGACTTATGATTATGAACAAATTGATATAACTCCGGAAGTGCGTTCTTTTACAAAGAAGAATTACTGGTATCCTTTGCCTCAACATGACGTAGACGCATTGAATAATTTGCAACAAAACCCATATTGGTAATTAAAATGGCTTAATCAAATGAAAAGATATAATAAATTCATATTTATTCTGTTTGTCACTGCTATATTATCCGGCATAGCCACTTCGCTAGAAGCACAGGATAAACCTAAAAAGAAAAAAACAGCCCTTATTGAAGTGAAAGGGCTGGTGACAGACAACACAGGTAAACCGCTAAGCGGAGTAACAGTATTGAGCGGTGAAGGTTCTATTATAAACTATACAGATGCAAATGGAAAATTTGCACTCAAAACAAAAGCTGATGGAACCTTATTAATTGAAGCGTTCGGTTATAAAGATGTTGTAATAAACCTCGCAAAAGAACAGCCCACTGTCATCAAATTACAAAATGAAGATCTATATGCTTCAGAAAGGGACATACACGAACGTGCAGACGGTGGAAAAACGTATCAGCGGGACCTGGTAGGTACAGTATCCAAGTTATCTATGGAAAATGTATTAAAATACCCTGATTTACAATTATCCAATGCCTTACAAGGACAGGCTGCCGGGCTAATTGCTATTTCCGGTGATGGCGGCTTGGGCTATAACACATCAACATTATATGTACGCGGACAACACAATAATGGAACAAATACAGCCTTGGTTATTATTGACGGAATAGAACGCCCGATAGATGATATTTTACCGGAAGAAATAGAATCCATCGAAGTTTTAAAAGATGCTACAGCCAAAATCCTGTATGGAGCAGCCGCCACAAACGGAGTGGTTTTGGTACGTACTAAAAGAGGAGAAGCCCATAAACGAATTGTTCGTGTCGGGGTAGAATACGGTGTACAACCCTCTACACGTGTACCTAAATATCTGGATTCCTACAACTATTCAAAATTGTTTAATGAAGCTCGTATAAACGATGGAATGAATCCTTATTATACTGACACACAATTAGAAGGATACAGAAATAGTAGTGGAGTCAATGATGTATTGTATCCAAATGTTGATTATTACAATGAATTCTTATTGAACCAAAATATCTACCGAAAAGGTACAATTGAGTTTAATGGAGGTAATGAAGGTGTGAAATACGCATTAGTTGGTGGATATACTGGTGGTTCCGGATTAGAAAAAGTTGGAGAACGTTCGGCTTTACACCGTATGAATGCACGTGGTAATCTGGATATTAAAATCACCGATTTTCTTACAGTAACAGCAGATGTTGCAGCTCGTGTGGAACTGAAAAACTGGGGAGCAAAAGATGGTGCAGGCATATTCAGTACATTATCTTCTAATCGTCCCAATGAGTACCCTTTCATTATTCCTAATGAAACATTATCGGGACAGTTTACCCCCAATGAAGATGGCACGCCATTCTTCGGAGCCAGCACACGGATAGTAGACAATTTATATGCAGATATGGTTTATGGAGGTGACACTTCCGAAAGGTATGTAAATAGCCAAACAAACCTTGGAGCAAATTTTGACTTCAATAAATACGTTAAGGGATTGACATTTAATGCTTATGTAACTTTTGACAATTATAGTTACTTACGTCAAGAATTAAGGAATACTTATCCAACTTATGCCATTGACACTTATAGTGATTTAGACGGTGAAACTATCACCCGATATACACAGATGAAAAAGCTGGATTTGCCCAAAACGCAAAAGATAGCCTCCAATAATACCTACCGCTATTTTGGTATGCGTGCAGA
Organism: Bacteroides sp. 1001302B_160321_D4; assembly: GCF_015667765.1. Classification (NCBI taxonomy): domain Bacteria; kingdom Pseudomonadati; phylum Bacteroidota; class Bacteroidia; order Bacteroidales; family Bacteroidaceae; genus Bacteroides; species Bacteroides sp. 1001302B_160321_D4. The sequence goes on from NZ_JADPLO010000024.1 coordinate 31,240, forward strand.
TATAGGATATGAACGCACATTAGGAGTGCATGACTTTTCAGCAATTGGCGCATTCCGGTATACAAAGAATGAGATGACAGGAATGACACAAGATTTTAAAGATGCCAACATCTCTCTGCGTTTAAACTATAGTTATGACAAACGCTATCTAGCCGAGCTGACTCTGGCTGGCATGGGATCCAACAAATTTGATAAAAACGATCGTTTTTTCTTTTCTCCGGCTGTAGGAGCTTCATGGATAATTTCTAACGAAAGTTTCATGAAAGAAGCAAAAGCTGTTAACTTCCTGAAGCTAAAAGCAAGTTTCGGTGTATTAGGCTATACAGGTAATACTGGATTCTTCTTGTATCAAACTGGTTGGAATAATAATGGCAACTATAATTTCTTCCAGGATCAAACAGATCATAAAGTTAGTTTAGCTCGCTGGGGAAATCCTGATTTAACATGGGAATACTCTCAAGAGTTTAATATCGGTATCGAAGGATTATTCTTTAATAATCGCCTAAGCACAGAACTCAATTATTTCCATGAATGTAGAAAAGATATCATCGGAGTGAATAACGCCCAATATGCCGCTACAGCAGGGAATTATACCATGTATGAAAATATCGGCCAAGTGACTAATCAAGGTATAGATATTGCAATCAACTGGAAAGGGAATATCGGACGGGACTTTTTATACACAGTCGGAGCCAATATGACTTATTCAAAAAATAAATTAGATAAATGGAATGAAATAGAAGGAGTGGAAAGCTATCGTAAAGCCATTGGACGGCCTACTAGTACTATTTTTGGCTTACAAGCACTAGGATTATTTGGAAAAGACATTCCATTAGAAGATCACTCATTACAATCATACGGTATATATCAAAACGGCGATATTGCATACGCTGACTTAAACAACAATGGGATTGTAGATGATAATGACCGTATGAGCCTAGGGCAAAGTTTTCCTGTAACCACTTGGGGAATCAATGTAGACCTCAAATACAAAGGGTTTGGACTTTATATGTTAGGAACTCTTCATACAGGTATTACTCAATTATGTACAAACGCTTATTATTGGAATAATGGTCTGAATGGATACTCTGAATTAGCATTAAATCGCTACCATGAGGTTAATAATCCTTCAGGTACAATGCCCCGATTAACAACAACGACAGAAAGCAATAACTTTCGTGATTCCAGTTTCTGGACAGAGAATGGCTCATTTTTCCGTTTGAAAAATATAGAACTTAGTTATACATTTGAAAATAAGGCAGGTAGATTCTTTGCAAACAAATGTAAACTATTCGTACGTGGTACAAATTTGCTTACCTTCTCTAAAATAAAGGATCTGGACCCGGAAAGATTAAATGCCGGAATCACAAATTATCCGGCCTATATGACTGTAACCGGCGGTTTATCCGTCTCTTTCTAAACTTAAAAAATATGCAAATATGAAAATAAGCAAATTAATACTGTTAGCCTGTGTTTGGGGAAGTATTGTTTCTTGTGAAGATCTGCTTGACCCTAAATTGACAAATGAATGGTCCAGTGAGACCGTATGGACTAATCCCGATATGGCACAAGCCGTTTTGACGCAAGTATATGCAGATTTAATGGTTGTTCCGGATCATTATGATGATAATTTCTTAGATGCTGCAACAGACAATGCACTAACCCGAAATTATGGTTCGAGTGTATACCGGGCTAGCATGGGAGCATTCAGCCGATCAACAAATCCACTTGGAAATTGGGACAATATGTATGATAAGATACAAAGCATCAATCTATTCATGGAAAAAGGAGTTACAGATGATGTAATATACAATCGTGTAAGTAAAGAAACTGATCAGGCAATAAAGACTCGTTTACTTGGCGAAGCCTATTTTTTAAGAGCATGGTGCAGCTTCAAATTGTTACAAACTTATGGAGGACGAACAGACGAAGGAGAAGCATTGGGATATACGATCACCAACCATTTCATTGGTGATAAGGAATCTGCGAAGCCGAGCCTGTTTAAACGTGACTCGTATAAAGATTGCGTCAGCCAGATTGTTTCCGACTGTGAAGAAGCTGCAAGACGTTTGCCTGTAACTTACACAGGAGATGATGTAGTTGTCGGAAAATCTAAAATTGGTAGAGCTTGCGGATTAGCGGCAAATGCTCTTAAAGCAAGAACTTTGCTCTATGCAGCAAGTCCGGCTTATCAAGACAAGGATGTAATTCAAATAAATGGCATGGGTAATTTTACTGTATTGAATGAAGCTACTTATCAAGCTGGTTGGGAACGTACTGCTCTTTTTGCCAATGAAGTGCTCAAAAACGCAGGGATAAACTATACCTTTACAGCGATGGCTGCTAAAGATTTGGCTGACGCTGGCAGTGATACCCCGGCCGATTTTATTTTCCGCACCTACATGGGACTTGTACATGGTATGGAAAGCCGACACTATCCTCCTTTTTATTTGGGAAATGCACAAACAATTCCTTCCCATAATTTAGCTGCCGCCTTTCCTGCCAAAAATGGTTATCCAATAACAGATTCACGTTCATTATATGACGAGCAAGATCCGTATCTGATAGCTAGAGATAACCGATTCAATATGAATCTATATTATCAAGGAAAAAAGTTTGGAGCTTATAACTCAAACATTGATGTATCTGAAGGTGGAAAAGATTCAGAGAGTTTTCACATTTATGCCAGTCGTTCGGGATATTATTTATCTAAGTTCTTGTCTACTACACAAAAAAATATGCTGGACCCAATTCAAACATTGAATTCTCGGCACTTTAACCCATTATTACGTAAAACAGAAGTTTGGCTGAATTATGCAGAAGCCGCTAATGAAGCATGGGGACCTGAAGGTAAAGGTGACGACTGTAAATATAGTGCTTATGATGTCTTAAAAATCATACGTGAGAAATCAGGTGGTATCACAGATGCTACCTATTTGTCAGAAGTAGCTTCTGAAGGTAAAGACGCATTCCGGAAATTAATCCAAAATGAACGTCGCATAGAATTTGCTTTCGAAGATCACCGTTTTTGGGATTTACGCCGCTGTTTACTTCCCCTAGATACCACTATTGAAGGAATACAAGTGACAAAAACAGATAACGGTCTTTCTTATGAAATAAAAGAAATAGAACAACGTCCGTTGGATGCACTTCGCTATTACTATTTGCCGTTACCTAACGACGAATTATTAAAGAACCCAAACCTCAAAAATAATATGGGGTGGAATAATAACTAATATTATATACGATTATGAAAATTGCAAAAATAATATTGCTCGCTTTGACGACTTGTTTAGCGTCTTGCTATGAAGATTATACGCATGATTATGAAACAACAAATGTTGGTTTTGCTTTACAGAACCCATTGCGTACAGTAATATCAGACCGTGATATGCCTATATATGTAGGAGTATCATTAGGAGGTAAACGAGAAGTTGACATGAATGATTGGGCTAAATTTACCTTGGATGCTTCTTTATTAGAGGGTACTCCTCTTACACTTCTCCCCGAAGAATATTACATATTGGAAGATCCGGAGATATTTAAAGTGCGGAAATCTAATTTACCTGTAGCAGATGTTGAAATCAAGTTTACAGATGCTTTTTATACAGATCCATTAAGTCTGACTACACATTATGCCCTCCCTTTCAAAGTTACAGAAAGTTCCATGAACACTATTCGCGAGGGAGCGGATTATTCTATTGTAGCAATCAAGTATGTCAGTTCCTTTTCCGGAGTTTACTACCTTCAAGGTGAAGTAAGTGAAGTAGATGATAATGGAAATATAATAGAAGGTACCACTGTGGTGTATAAAGAAAAAGACTTGATAAATAATAATACATTGGAACTAAGTACTCTCGCGAAAAATAAATTGTTAAGACCCGGAGTAGCAAACTTAACAAAAAGCAACATCAATCGTTTCCAGTTGACAATCGACAACAACGACGAATCAGGTTCAGACTACAATGTTCAAATAGAAGGTATAGAAGGAGGAGTTACGATCGTTGAAGGAAATGGTAGCTATATTGCCCAAAGTCCGACTTACACCTTCAACAGTGGAGACAAACCTTGTCCGGAAATCAACCTGAATTACACCTATGAATTAGCAAACAAACGCTATAAAGTGAAAGAACAATTAGTGTTACGTCGCGATCCTGTGAATGATTTACGAGTAGAATCATGGAAGTAATCTAAAAATTTGAGACATGGGGAACTATATTGGTTTCTCATGTCTCAAAATGATAACAATAAAATGGCTTCTCATACACCCATCAGCGATCGTCACCACACTGAAGGTGATAAATGAGGTGGCCTCATCATCAATCAATCTACTATGGTGTTAACTCAAAATTTATACGTATGAAGTTTTTAAGAAAAATTTTGTTGGTTGGACTACTCCCTAGTTTTCTTATAAGCCAGGCACAAAATGTCCAAAACAAAGAAGATGTACCCTTGGATTTAGGATATCGTGTACTCCCTATGGGAGATTATAACGGTTCAGCCTACACAATCTCGGGTAAACAGTTACGCAATCTACCTGTTACAAATCTTTCGGCAGTATTAGCCGGACTGGTACCTGGTTATTTTGCCCGACAAGTGCAAGGTGGTGGATTAGTGAATGAACAGAATTCATTCTGGATAAGAGGACAAAGAAGTAATTCGCCCGATGTATTAGTACTGGTTGATGGACAGGAACGGGATTTTGCTGTTTTGTCATCACACGAAGTAGAATCAATTACCGTATTGAAAGATGCTGCAGCAACAGCCTTATATGGAATGCGTGCAGGCAGTGGAGCTATTCTGGTTACAACTCGTAAGGGAGCAAAGGGGAAACCGCAGGTTGAATTGACAGCTCAAATTATAGCTCAACAACCACTTAAAGAATTAAAGTCATTAAACGCAGCCGATTATGCAAGACAGCACAACATAGCCCGCCATAATGACAATCTGGATCCCTTGTATTCGAACTATGATATAATGAATTATGCTAAGAATGATCCTAATTCCATTTTATATCCCAATGTAGATTGGGCTGATAAATATTTGAAGGATATCCGATGGAGTCAACGCTATAATCTTAATATTCAAGGAGGAACAGAAAAAAGTACATATTTCGTGAATGCAATGTATACTCGTAACAATGGCTACTTCAATACAGATGATTCACATGATTATAATACCAATCACTCTGCTGAACGGTTTAATATCCGTTCCAATATCGATTTTGCCGTAACTCGCACTACCCAACTGGATGTAAATCTGTATGGCTGGTATCAAAGTCAAAATGGCCCTGGCAGCGGAGCCGAAAATATCTATAAAAATCTAGTCACATTACCGCAAGGAATCTTCCCAGAATGGTACAATGACCAAGGATATACAGATCAATACGGCAATGTTATCAATGCAGAAGATGGGAAAATTGTAGCAGGAAATGCATTCCGTGAAAATCCATGGGCAATGCTAAATCGCTCCGGCTACTTCCAAGACAAACAATTGTATGGTTCTTTCCGCACAAAACTCTCACAGGATCTTTCCTTCATAACAGAGGGATTAAAAGCTTCTGTTGCTCTATCCATGGATTCACGCACAATTTCTTCTATCAGACGTACGATAACTTTCGCATATTACGAAAAGGATGCGACGAATGAGAATGTTCTCCGCCGGACCCGCGAGGATGATTCGATGATAAACAAGGTAGATAATACCAGTTCTTTCCGCCGGACCGGTATCGTGGCTCAATTAGATTATAACCGTACCTTTGGAAAACATGGAGTTTCGGCTTTAGCTTTCTATGAACAATATGAAAGCAATGATGAAATGGTATTGCCAACCCGATTCCAAAGCGTAAATGGTTGGTTCGGCTATAATTATGATAAAAGATATGGCATCGATGTTATCGGAGCTTATCAGGGATCTCATAAATTTGGTCCGGGACACAAATTCGGTTTCTTCCCTACAATATCTGCCGGATGGACTGTTTCTAACGAATCTTTCTGGAAAGATACAAAAAAAATAGTGCCCTACCTGAAGCTAAAAGCATCTTATGGACAAGTCGGCAACTCATCCGGCGTAGACGCCTTTTATTACAGGGGACGTATGTGGCCGCAAAACGAAGTCTATATCACAGGGGTAAACATGGGAACAAAGCTTGGAGGATACATTCAGGATATACTTCCAAATCCCGGATTGACTTGGGAGAAAGCTAGAATTCTGAATATCGGAATAGATACCCGACTATTTTCAGACCGGTTATCTGTTACAGCAGAATTTTTTAAAGACAACCGTCATGATATGTATGTAGTAAATAACAAAATCAGTTCTCTTGTCGGCAATGTAAAGGAATTTAAGCAGAATATAGGCAAAATCAATAGCCATGGAGTAGACTTATCTGCCATGTTGAATTCAAATATTGCAGACTGGAGCTATTTCATAGGTGGTACATTCTCTTATTCTACGAATGAACTGATTGCAAACGGTGAAGTAGATCAGCCATACGAATGGTTGAAGAATCAGGGACGGCCTTTAGGAGAAAATCGAGGATACATTGCAAAAGGCTTTTTCAATTCTTGGGAAGAAATAGCAGCCTCTCCTGTACAAACATTCTCTGATGTCCAACCAGGTGATGTACGTTATGAAGATATAAACAAAGACGGACAGATTGATGTAAACGATATGGTACCTATCGGTTACGGAGACATTCCCAGAATCATGTATGGTATTAACTTAGGAGTCGGCTACAAAGGATTTTCGATCACCGCATTATTTCAGGGAGCCGCAAAAGTCTCTCATCAATATTCGGACATTGTGATGAATCCTTTCACAGATAACGGAACCATATTTGAACATCAACTTGATTACTGGACACCAGAACACCAGCATGCAACATTCCCACGTTTAACAACACTGGACAATGCCAGTCTTAATAACAGGCAGATAAGTACATTAAATGTAAAGGATGCTGATTTCTTAAGATTAAAAACACTGGAAGTTGCCTATGACTTTCCTACAAAAATGATACAGAAAATCCATCTTAAGGGATTGAGACTTTTCCTTAGCGGAACGAATCTGATTACCTGGACAAAATATAAATGGGTTGATCCTGAAGCTCCTTCACTGGCAGCTCCTTTGACGAGAAACATGAGTATAGGTTGTTCCTTAAAATTCTGATAGCATGAAAAAATCGATAATTTATTTGGCAATAAGCGCAACACTAACATTTTCCGGTTGTGATTATCTGGATGACATGCCCTATGACTGGGCCCAGCCTGATGATATTTTTACGAATGAACAGAACTATCTGAAACCGATTAATCAGGTGTATGCATATATTCCCGAAGGCTTCAACCACGTAGGAAATGCCTTTTTAGATGCAGCCACCAATGATGGAATAAGTACAATCATTGATTCGGATATTCATAAGTTGTCTCGTGGGTATGTCACTTCTTCAAATCCGATTGAAGAATGTTGGAATAAGTCATACAAGGGAATTCAACAGGCCATTTTTGCCCGCAAATATTTGCGTGAGGCTGACTTGGTGTTACAAAATAAGACAGAAGAAGACATCCAGACATTTAAAGATACCTATTGTGCGGAAACTGAATGTTTACAAGCCTTATTTGAGTTTAACCTGTTAAGACACTACGGAGGCTTTCCTATTGTCGATCGTATTTACGAAGTCGACGATCCTGAACTGCAGACAAAGGCAAGAGACTCTTTCAAAGACTGCGTCAATCACATCGTACAGTTATGTGAGAGTGCTGCCGCTGTATTGAAAGTTGATCCGGAAGGTGGGAATGGTTCTTATGGCCGTATGACTAAAGGAATGGCACTTGCTATTAAAGCCAAGACATTACTCTATGCCGCAAGCCCACTCTACAACAGAACGGATAATAACGATCCACTACTAGGCTATACTGACGGCTCGGATGTGACGGAACGTTGGAAACTTGCAGCCAAAGCTTGTGCAGATGTAATCAATCTAAATGCAGACGGAACAATATCTCCGAATGGAAATAAAAAATATAATCTGATAGCTCTTACTGCTGCTAAAACGTACGACAAGATCTTTATCAATGCCAATCCTAATCCGGAATATATCCTATTCTATACAGCTGCTAAGGACAATGGTCTGGAAAACAGACATTATCCCCCTACAATCTCAAAAGATCAGGGAGGAGGTACAGTACCTTCACAGCAATTGATCGATGCATTTACCATGAAAGATGGAAGCGATTATACCCATTCTTCTGACGGTGCAAGCATGTATACTAACAGAGACCCGCGTTTGACAGCAATTATCGGATATGACGGTTCGGTTTATGGAAAGAATACCATTTATACGCGAATTAGTGATAACACAACCATAGACGGACTCAACCAAGTGAAGAACCGTTCGACCAATACGGGATATTACTTAGCTAAATTCCTGGACAAAACACTGAACTTCGGACAGGCCAATGTGGGTACCGTTTTCCACTTATTCCCGATGATTCGCTTATCTGATATCCTACTTTCCTACGCAGAAGCCATGCACCACGCTTACGGCATGAATGCGGATCCAGAAGGCTATGGTTTGACAGCAATAGAAGCCGTACAAAAAATACGTACCAGAGCAGGATTCGGAACAAATGATAAATTTCTTAATGGGGTGACCGATAACAACTTTATGGAAAAAGTGAAGCAAGAACGCCGTATCGAACTCTGTTTTGAAGAACATCGTTACTTCGATTTGCGACGTTGGATGGATGGCAATCAACTTAGAGAACCTATTATCGGAATGAAAGTAGAAGAAAATGCTTCCGGGCTTCATTATACACGCATTACAGTAGATGAAGCACGCAATTTTAAAGATTACATGTATTATCATCCTATTCCTCTGAAAGTAATCAAGGAAAGCCCTTCCATCCAACAGAATCCAGGTTGGTAACGGGCATCAAAACTATTTAATAGATAGAAAACATGAAAAAGATAATAATATTATTCATATGCTTAACCAGCTCCATCTGGCATGTCTGTGCACAAACCAAAGTTAGCGGAATTGTTAAAGATGCCCAAGGAATGGAGATGATTGGCGCTACTGTCCTTCAGAAAGGGACTAATAATGGAATAGTGACTGGTTTGGATGGAAAATTTACTCTTACATTGTCCAACGAAGCAGAGCAAACACTTCTTATCTCAATGATCGGCTTTATAGAACAATCTATTGCCATAAAAAAGAATCATCCTTTTATCAATATCACCTTGGAAGAAGACATTGCACAATTAGATGAAGTTGTTGTGGTGGGATATGGAACACAGAAAAAAGTATCTCTGACCGGTTCAATTTCTAATGTCGGAACTGAAGACTTGAAAAGCATGCCTGTATCAAGTGTCACAAACGCTTTAGGTGGCCGCATCCCGGGACTAGTAACCCGACAAGAGAGCGGACGTCCCGGCGGTGATCAGGCTACGATGTTTGTTCGTGGTCGTGCTTCATTGAACGACTCTAGCCCCTTAGTACTGATTGACGGGGTAGAACGACCTATGGCGCAAATCGACCCTGATGATATTGAAACTATCTCCGTGTTAAAGGATGCTTCTGCAACAGCCGTATACGGTGTACGAGGAGCCAATGGTGTGATATTGGTAACTACCCGGAGAGGTCGTGAAGGAGAAACTCAAATTTCTTTCTCATCTGAATTTGGTGTTACTTCCTTCAATCGCATATCCCAAACCCTAAATTCAGAATCCGTTTCAAGATTCATGCGTGAGGGTGCTATCAATGATGGCTTTGACCCTTCCGATACCGGTAATACTCGCGGCCTTTTCCTGTCAGAATATGACAACTATCTATATCGTACCCAGAAAAGTCCGTTTACACACCCGGACAATGACTTTGTAGATATGTTTACGAAAAATGGTCTCCAACAGAAATACAATGTAAACCTATCCGGCGGAAATAAAACAGTACGTTACTTCGTCTCTGTGGGATACTTCACTCAAACCGGTATGTTTGAGACAGACGTAGACAAAATTAAAGAACATGAGACAATACAAGCTCTTTTAGCAGCCTCACCCGATGTAGCAAAAGGCTTATACAAAGAAGGTTATAATTCGGAATATAAGTACAGTAGGCTCACCACTCGTTCGAATATCGATATCAATCTAACTGAAGATTTCAAGGTATCCGTGAATCTTGCTTATCGTTTCGGAAGTCAGAACCGCCCCTATGGCTATGATGCTGACGGACAGGAAGCACTGCGCCTGTTCGGCATGTTCTATCGCAATTCTCCTCAAGCATTCCCAATCTTAAACGCGAATGGAACTTATGCCGCCGCCGATGGTATATGGAGACAGAATCCACTCGTGACATTATGCTATTCAGGTTTTTTTCTTGATTTCAATAATAAACTTGAGACAGATTTTGCATTCAAGTATAACCTAAGAAAACTGTTAAAAGGATTAAGTATAGACGGAAAATTCTCTTACGATGCAGGCTGGAGCAATAACCGAAGCATACAGCAGCGTCCCAATATCTATCAATATAATCCTGTAAACGGAACTTATAAACAAGGGCTTGAAATGGTGTTGCCAACAAAAGCCACCAATAAAACGGCAGCTACACATCGCAAGTATGCTGAAGCGGCAGTTCGTTATAAACAATCCTTCTCCGGGCATAATATATCCGGACTGGTACTTTATAATATGAGTTACACTTCCACTCCCGGTGGACGCTATTCTTATGTACCTCATATCTATCAGGCTTTAGTAGGACGTGTGAACTATGATTATGAGAATCGCTATCTATTCGAAGTTAACGCAGGCTATAACGGCTCAAACCGTTTTGCGGAAGGACACCGTTATCAGCTCTTTCCTGCAGCATCAGTGGGATGGGTACTGACTAACGAACCTTTCTTTAAAGAAAACCCTATCTTAAGTTTTACTAAACTACGCTTCTCTTATGGTGAAGTTGGTAATGACAAGCTGGGAGGTTTCTCTTACTATTATCGTTCAGGATACGATGAAGGACTAGGCTACACTTTTGGAGAGACACATAATCCTGCGATTAAAGGTCTGATTCAAGGAAAAAGCGCCAATGAAAATATCACATGGGAAGTTGCACGGAAATATAACTTAGGACTTGAGACCAAATGGTTGAAAGATAAAATATCTGCCAGTATCGACTTTTTTAAAGAGCGTCGTAGTAATATCCTATGTGAACCGGAAAGATATTCTCAAGCAGCCGGTTCAAACGGATTGGCTCCCATAAACTATGGTGTCGTAACAAATCAGGGATATGATTTGGAAATAGGCTATCAAGATCAAAAAGGAGATTTCGGATATTCCATAAAAGGGATTTATGGATATGCACACAATGAAATTGTAGAGAAAAGTGAATCTGTAAAGCCCTATGCCTATATGTCACAAACGGGAAATCCTATCGGACAGTTTATCGGCTATATTTCCGACGGTTTCTTTAGTTCTTATGAAGACGTAGCAAGTTCTCCCGTTCAATTCGGACAAGTAAGCCGACCTGGAGATATTAAATATAAAGACTTGAATCATGATGGAGTGATCGATTCTAACGACCAAGCTCCTATCGGCTATAATCCGGTACCCGAAATGACTTTCTCTCTTGCTGCCGGTTTGAACTGGAAAGGAATTGATTTTAGTATATTGCTTCAGGGAGCTGCCCGTTCATCCATCTATCTGCAACAGGATATTGCATGGGATAATTTCTGGGGTAATTATTACGAAGAGCATATCGGAAGATGGACACCAGAAACAGCAGCAACAGCAACGTACCCACGTTTCACTAAGGCAGCCACTGCCGCGCATCCTAATTATTATAAATCTGACTATTGGTTGAAAGATTCCAAATACTTGCGTCTGAAAAACATTCAGTTAGGTTACACTATACCTCGCAAACTATTGAAAAAATTCGGAGTACGTTCACTTAGAGTATATGCGAATGCCTACAATCTCTTTACATGGGATAACGTAAAGAAGGTAGACCCTGAATCATCGAACAATAGTAATGGACAATTCTATCCACAACAAAAAGTAATAAATTTTGGTATCAACCTGAATTTCTAATGTTTGAAATGAATAATTTATGAGAAAACTATTTATATCCTTTGTAACGGCTGTCCTGCTTGCCAGTTGTAGTGCAGATAGCCTGATGAAAGAAACCGAACTGGATCTTACGGATACAGAGAAAGTTTATTCGGACATTACATTGACCCGCAAAGTTGCATACGACTTGTATGCACGTATGCGCATGGGGAGAGACCGCCTTGGCAGTTTTGGTTTTTTGGCAAACATTGGTGGTTCGCCTTGTATGCTTGACAACGCAACAGACGATGGAGCCGGAAATACAACCCGTGCCGGAGGGGCAGTTATTCCCGAACTCGAGAAATTTATCAAAGGGGGAATTGATGCTTCCAAAGGTTTGATTGGCGGTGACCATCCATGGATATTCTACTATAAGGCCATCCGCTCTGCAAACACATTCCTGAACAACGTAGACCGTTCACCATTGGAGGATGCAGAGAAGATTTCCCTGAAAAACCAAGTACGCTTTCTGCGTGCATTGTATCACCACGAACTGTTTCGTTTCTACGGAGCATTAGTAATCGGAGACAAAGAACTCGATCCGTTGCTTTATGACGAAATCAAACGTGAATCGTTAGAAACCACAGTCCGTTGGATTGCTAATGAATTCAAAGAACTTGCAGAGCCGGGAGTATTGCCCGACAAATACGATGCAGCAGATTACGGAAGAGCTACCCGGGGAGCAGCCCTAGGCTATCTGGCACGCACATTACTTTATGCAGCAAGTCCTTTACACAATGCGTCCGGAGTAACTTGGAGAGAAGCGGCTGATGCTGCCTACGATATGATTGAATATGCTGACAATGGAGATTTCTATCGTTTATATGAAGATCCGACCACTCCCGAAAAAAGCTACACACGATTATTCAATACCCGTGCCAATGGTGAGGTAATCATGGGATTTCTCCGTGCACCGGCAAATGACCTTTACGGAATGATGCCTGCCTTTGACCCCTGGAATGTAAATAAAGAACTACTGACTTGTCCGAACCAATGGCTGGTAGACTGTTATGATATGCTCGACGGCTCACAGCCCATTCTCGGTTACGAATCAAATACGAAAGCTATTATTAACCCGAACTCCGGTTACAATGAAAATTCTCCTTATGCTAACAGGGATCCCCGTTTGGCACAGAGTATTCTATGTGATGGTGCTACCTGGCCTTTAGTCAACGGTAAGCCAGCTACAATAGACCTGTCAAAATCATATAGATGGGGAAGCGGATACTTCCTGACAAAGTTCCTGGATGACCGTATCGATCATCGAAAAGGTGGTACCACTTACATGGACTTTCCAATGATGAGATATGCAGAAATCCTGCTCGATTATGCAGAAGCCGAGAATGAGGCTGAAGATACGAATACAGCCAGAGAAAAAGCAATAGCCCAGCTTAACAGGATACGTCGTCGTGCCGGTATCACGACAGACTTACTGGCCGCAGATTATAATCAGGCAACCCTTCGGGAACGCATACGCAAAGAACGCCGTGTAGAACTTTGTTTTGAAGATCATCGATTCTTTGATATAAGAAGATGGCTGATAGCAAAAGATGTAATGAGGTTACCGGCTGTCGGAATAAAGAAAATTAACGGTGAATATCAACGGGTAACTTTAGACACACGTAATTATAACGAGCGCATGAACTTGGCTCCAATACCACAGGATGAAGTTAATAACTGCCCGAATATCTACCAGAATCCAGGATACTAATCTAAATAGAATGTTTACTTAAAAAAATAAAGTCATGAAAACAAATAGTATAATTGCATTAATTCTGTCAATCAGTTTATTTGGATTATTCGGTTGTGCAGATAAATATGAAGTTGATTATGAAGCACCTGTCAAGATTGAATTTACAGGTGTCGATCAAAACAATAGAGTGTCATTAGAGAAAGGAGTTGCAGAATACACAGCAACTGTTAAAGTTCAGGGAGAGATCATGAGTTTTGAAATTTATCAGGCAGACTCCAAGACTGGAATACAAGGGAGCCTGATAGAAGAAACTGCCCGGTCATTTGAAGACGGAACCGCTAATTACGAGACAACTTACAAGTTTACTTCTTTAAAAGAGAATGCCTGTATTACAGTAGTCGTTTTAGGTACCGACGGTAATACTTACCAACGTAAGTTATTGGTAGAGATTACTCCTTCCGTTTTATTCTCCGATCCGGATTATGGAAAAGATGGAGAAATAGTAGAGACAGCTTCGGCTTATTATGGTTGTTACTATGCAACATGGCTTCTTGGACGCACCTATATGGCTGCTGATGCCATGAAATATGCAAACGAAGTAGATTTCTCACTCGGAGATGTTATCTTGTCTCCGGGAAGTGAAGCAGTACCTGCTCTTGTTTCACCTGCTAAAAGAAGTGAGTATGGTTTGATGACAATTAATGGTTTACAACACACATTATTTGCTGAAACCTCTTTATCACAAGCAGAATTTAATGCAATCTCCCAAGTAGATGCAACTCCGATAGAAAATCTGGCAGATCCAACCTCCGAAGTCTTAGCTATTCAGGCAGATAAAGTTTACCTGTTCAAAACTGCCAATGGAAAGAAAGGATTGATTTACATACAAAAAATAACAGCAAAAACTGGTACTATCGAAGTCTCACCGGATAATTGGGTAGAAAACACTAAATACTCATGGGTACAATTACTGACTAAAACCGTGGCGAAGTAAAGCTCCCATTCAAGATACTTTCTCCAATGATCGTATTATCATAGAATAATTAGAAGAATAGAGAAGTTTTCGGTTTCTACGAGCTTCTCTATTCGTGTTTTCTCAATAGAAGAAAGAAGAAATCTATCATTCTACCATTTTTTTTCCTTTATTGATTAGTATTTTTCCTTCCTTCTCTGATATCTTCCCTACTTTTGCGAAAAGTCATCATGAAAAACTAAAGTTAATTAAATCACAATAATTATGAATCTGAAAAAACATTTACCCTGGCTGGGAGCCTTACTCCCCATTGCTAACACACAAGCAGAAACAAAACCTAATGTAGTAATTATCTATATCGATGATATGGGTATCGGTGACATAGGTTGTTATGGAGGCAAATTCGCTCCTACACCTAATATTGACAGGCTAGCACAAGACGGGTTATTATTCAACCAGTATTATTCTTCTGCGCCGGTTAGTTCTCCGTCTCGCTGTGGATTGACCACAGGTCTCTTTCCTCTTGAAGTGGGAATCAACACTTTCCTGAACGACAAAGCTGCTAATAAGAGATGCGAACAACGTAATTTCCTTGATGATAAGTTACCCTCCATGGCACGTGCTTTCCAAAATGCAGGTTACTCAACAGGACACATCGGAAAATGGCACATGGGAGGCGGACGCGACGTACATAACGCTCCTTCTATTAAGAATTACGGTTTTGACGAATACATATCAACCTACGAAAGCCCGGACCCGGAACCAGCAATCACTGCTACCAAATGGATCTGGTCGGATAAAGACAGTGTAAAACGTTGGAGACGTACCGAATACTTTGTAGACAAAAGTATTGAGTTTGTAAAAAAGCATAAAGGCGAACCTTTCTTCCTAAACCTATGGCCGGATGATATGCATACCCCTTGGGTACCGGAATTCAAACAAAAGGAAAGAAAAAGCTGGGAAACACAAGAAGCATTTGCTCCTGTACTTGCAGAAATGGACAAACAACTCGGACGTTTCATCAAAACCCTGGATGAGTTGGGAGTGGGAGAAAATACAATCATTATTTTCACTAGCGACAATGGTCCTGCACCCAGCTTTAAATCTGTACGTTCCGCTTATTTGAGAGGTACTAAAAATAGTCTTTATGAAGGGGGAATCCGTATGCCGTTCATCGTTAGATATCCAAAGAAAATTAAAGCCGGACAGGTAAATAACGAGTCTGTATTATGCGCAGTAGATTTATATCCGACTTTGTGTTCTATAGCCGGAATCAAAACAGAAAAAGGTTACAAAGGCGATGGGCAGAACTACTCAAAAGTTCTTCTCGGTAAATCGGAAGCCAAACGCAAGACCGATTTAATGTGGGACTTCGGACGAAACAAACATTTTGGCTTTCCAGGAAACCCTTATGACAGAAGCCCCCATTTAGCTATACGCAGTGGAAAGTGGAAATTATTAGTGAACGGTGACGGAAGCGATGCGCAACTATATGATATGGAAAAGGATAAGTTCGAAAAGAATAATATCGCAAATGAGCATCCTGATTTGGTTGCAAAGTTGAGCAAGAAAGTATGTAAATGGTTTGAGGAAAACAAAGACAAAGGAAAAGAGTAATACAGTGAAAAACAAATTATAAACCAACATTAAACTTATGAATTCTAAATTTTTACTATTACCAACCGCTTTGATGGTTGCTGGACATTCTGCAGCAGAGGCCAAAGGAAAAAAGTCCGATCAAAGACCCAATATCCTGGTAATTCTTGCAGATGACCTAGGCTATTCTGACCTGGGATGCTACGGTAGTGAAATTCACACACCTAATCTGGACAAACTGGCAAAACAAGGAGTACGCTTCAATCATTTCTATAACACCAGCCGTAGTTGTCCGACGCGTGCTTCCCTGTTGACAGGACTTTATCAACATCAGGCAGGAATCGGACGTATGACCTTCGATGACCACCTGCCGGGTTACCGGGGAACACTCTCACGCAATGCCGTTACCATCGCAGAGGTATTGAAAGAATCAGGATATGCTACCAGCATGGTAGGTAAATGGCACATCGCAGAAACTCCACTACGCAAAGATCAACGCGAATGGCTCGCACATCACGTATATCACGAAACCTATTCTGATCTTTGTCATTATCCGGTAAATCGCGGATTTGATACCCACTATGGTACTATCTACGGAGTAGTAGACTATTTTGACCCATTCAGTCTGGTAGAAGGTGAAGTACCCGTGAAAGAAGTACCCGACGGATATTACATCACACAGGCGCTTTCAGACCGTGCAGTGAAAGAAGTGAAAGAGTATGCCAAAGACGATAAACCATTCTTTATGTACCTGGCTTACACAGCACCACACTGGCCATTGCATGCACTGCCGGAAGATATTGAAAAATATAAGGATACCTATAAAGTTGGCTGGGAAGCTATCCGTAACGCCCGTTACGAACGTCAGAAACAGCTTGGTATATTCCCTAACATGGATAATTTCCTGTCTGATAGACAGTTCAAAGATAAATGGGAAGATAACCCACATGCTGAATGGGATGCTCGTGCCATGGCTGTTCATGCTGCCATGATCGACCGTATGGATCAGGGGATAGGACAAGTTATCGACGCCCTGGAAAAGACAGGACAACTTGAAAATACACTGATTTTATTCCTTTCCGACAATGGATGCAGCAATGAAGATTGTCAGAACTACTCTCCCGGAGAAAATGACCGTCCTGATATGACACGTAAAGGGGAGAAAATGGTTTATCCTCATAACAAAGAAGTGCTGCCTGGCCCGGAAACAACTTATGCTTCACTGGGAGCACGCTGGGCAAACGTAGCCAACACGCCGTTCCGTTTTTGGAAAGCCAAATCTTATGAAGGAGGAATCTGTACTCCAATGATTGCCCACTGGCCAAAAGGTATCAAGAAGAATGTCGGCAAAACGACTCCCGAAATCGGACATGTGATGGACATCATGGCTACTTGTATCGATATGGCAGGCGCTACTTATCCTACCAAATATAAAGGAAATGACATCATTCCATTGGAAGGCAAGAGTCTGGTTCCTATCTTCAAGACCGGACATCGTGAAGGACATGATTATCTTGGATTCGAACATTACAATGAACGTGCATTCCTCTCTAATGACGGTTGGAAACTGGTTCGTCCGGGAGAAAACGCTAAATGGGAATTATACAACCTGAATGAAGACCGGAGCGAAATGCATAATCTGGCAGCACAATACCCTGAAAAAGTAGCTGAAATGACAAAGGCTTATGAAGCATGGGCTAAACGTTGCATGGTAGAGCCTTACCCGGGACAGAAAAAGAAATAAAGCCTACTCAATTAATTAGAAAGTCTACTCGATTAATTATTTTATATTTGACTCCTGTCGGAAAATATCCAATGATATTGCACGACAGGAGTTTTTTTATATGCTTTTATCCCTTCTTTATCAAGCCTCACCTGAAATCGGAGGCTGACCTGTATATTCCTTAGGCAGTACACCATATTGCGCTTTAAAACATTTCGCAAAATAAGAGGAAGAAGTAAATCCTACCTGCACTGCCACTTCTGAAATACGGGTACCGCCCATTATCAGTTCAGCAGCTCTATTCATACGAAGTGTCTTCAAATAATCATTAGGCGACATTCCGGACAAAGCCTTTATCTTCCGATAGAAATTAGAACGGCTCATATTCATCTGTTCAGACAGGGTATCTATCGAGAAGTTCTCATCTGCCAACTGTTCGGCTATCACTCCCTGTATCTTAGCTATAAACTCACAATCCTTTTGAGACATCGCAAAATCCGTTGTCGAAACAGCAACCGTATCTCCTGCCAAGCTCACCATCAATTTATGGAAAGACTGCCTCAACTTCAACAGATTCTCGATCTGCATACGGAGCTGTTTAACAGAGAATGGTTTCTCAACATATACATCCGCTCCACATTCAAGTCCTTCGACTTTAGACTCCAAAGTGGTTTTCGCCGTCAACAAAATAACCGGAATATGTGAATAAGAGATTTCAGACTTCACCTTGCTGCAAAGTTCCAGCCCATCCATCTCCGGCATCATTACGTCACTCACTATCACATCCACATTTTCCTTCGCAAGCACTTCAAGTGCTTCACGACCGTTGGAAGCCCTCAACACACGGAACCATTCCGCCAATGACTCACGAGTCAGATTCAGCAAATCAACATTATCCTCAACCAACAGAACTGTGAACTTCTTTCCAGCATACTCCGAAGAGATCGTTTCAGAAGCATCTGCATGCTCCGGGGATATTTCTACAATATCGCTCGTTTTTTCCGTCTCCCACTCTTTGAACGGAAGAGACAGCATAAACGAAGAACCACCTCCAACATTATCTTCCAGACGCAAATCTCCCTGATGAGCTTCTGCCAAAGATTTCGCAAAAGCCAATCCGATGCCAGTGCCTACTGCTGTGGCCACCTTATCGTCAGGCAGTTGATAGAAAGCCTCAAATATCTTTTGTTTCTGTTCATTTGGTATTCCGGGACCATCATCGTTCACTTGTATCTCATATCCCCCATCAGTGACAAGCAGCTTCAAGTCAATATGCGCATGCGCATATTTGATGGCATTTCCCATCAGATTGACAAGAATCTTACTTAATTTGTCCCTATCCACCGTAGACACCAGCTCTTGTTCAGGCACAGTCAGTTGCAAATCAATACCTTTTAATTCAGCAGGGCTTGTAAACTGATTATAAACGTCACTGACAAGTTCTTTAATATCACTCTTTTTCAAATTCAGATGCAGCGTACCACTCTCCATTTTCTGAAAATCAAGCAATTCATTAGTAATCCCCAGCAGATAATTTACATTCTTATCTATCACAGACAAATACTTGAGATCTTTTCCTTCACGTTCTTTCTCCAATAATTTTTCCAAAGGAAGCCGTATCAAACTAAGCGGAGTACGTATTTCATGCACCAGATTGATGAAAAAGCTAATCTTCGACTTGTAAACTTCCTGTTCCTTGGTAATCTGATATTTTTCCATCCGCCGCTTATATTTGCGTTTAACACGGAGATTCCATCGCCAAGCCATCCAACCGATCCATCCCAACAGCATGAGGACATAAACGAAGTAAGCAAAGGTACTACGCCACCAGGGAGGAGTAATCACCACCTTTAAAGTGATAGTATTCTCATTCCACTGGCGATCATTATTAGAGCCTCTGACTTCGAACAGATACTCACCGGGAGGTAAATTGGTGTAAGAAGCCATATTATTATCAGTATTCAGAATCCACTCCTTGTCCACTCCCCGAAGTATGTAAGAATACCGGTTCTTCCCCGGATCTTCAAAACTAAGAGCGACAAAACGGATGGAGAAACTATTGTTTTCATAAGATAAAGTCACCTTATCAGCCATATAAAGCGGTTTATCCAACTGAAGCAGTTTCTTCACCTCCTGCTCATCGGTTTGATAAGGCAACCGGATATCGGTCACATAAACCGGAGGAATATATTTGTTATCTACAAACTGTTCCGGCTGAAATACATTAAAGCCGTTGATCCCACCAAAATACAATTTTCCTTCGGATGATTTCAATGAAGATCGAGCTATAAACTGATTCCCTTGCAAGCCGTCATTAATCGTGAACTGGCGGAAATGATCTTTGGTAACAGGATTAATCTTAAAGATTCCGGCATTACTGGATACCCAGAAATCACCTCCCTGATCTTGCTCAATCGCATAAATAACCTTGTTAGGTAATAAAGTATTATGCGGATCAAACTCAATGAATCTTTTCTCTTTAGCATCAAAAGAACACAGTCCTCCCCCATTCGTTCCAAACCACATGGTTCCTTTCGCATCTTCAAATAAAGTAATGACCGAATTACTGGTGATCGTAGTCGAATCTTCCCGTTCATGCTGATAATGTTTCCAATGAGCATTCATTGTATTGTAAGAAAACACACCACTATTGGAAGTCGCAATCCAGAGATGATTGTACATATCCTCATAGATATCGACAACAGAAACCATTGAACCGATGCTTGTGATGGTCATAAAGTTATCTCGAACCGGGTCATAACAACACAATCCCCAACTCGTTCCTACATAAATTTCTCCTTTTCGTCCTTTATAAATACACAACACATCGTTGCTACAAATCGTATTGGGGATTCCACGAGAATGAGTATAGGCTTTCACTGCCCCTGTGCGTAAATTGATAACCCGTATTCCTCCGGCATAAGTACCGATCCATAAATAGTCGCCATCCAGCATTAAAGAACGGATGTCATACTTTTGATTTTTAGCTCCTCCTATTGCATAAGGAGAAAGTTCCCGGGTGGCAACATTGAAAAAATACAAACCGCTTTGAGTTCCAATCCAGATATTCCCATCTTTATTCTCACAGAAAGGAGCAACGACCTCCCCCGCTCCCGGCACTCCGGACAGATAGGCAGGCGAATAATAATCAAAACGTTTAGTCTGCTTGGACATATAGTTAATCCCACCCAAATTGGTCAACACCCAAAGAGCCCCTTCGGCATCCCACATCATTCCATTGATAGTCTGGTCACTCAAACTTCTCGGATCGGCCGGATTATCCGCCCGCTGAAATGTGTTTGTATTTTGATCGAATAGATAAAGCCCGTTATCCGTTCCTACCAACAGCTCTTTATCCGTATACTTCAACAAACAATGAACAGCTCCGAAATTAAACGCCGAACCACTGTAATTGTCTATAGCTTCAGTTCGTTCATCCAAACGGCTCAACAGATTACTTCCCGCACCAATCCAAATATCTCCATCGATATTCTGAATACAGTTCACTTTATAACTATCAGAAGCATTTATATCTAATGAGATTTCATACGTCCGGAGAAACTTGCCGTTTTCGTCAAAGCACAAAAGTCCTTCCTGTAAGGAAGATATATAGACCCTCTTCCGATCAGCACTCTGACAGAGGTCCCATACAAAAGACGTCTGAACACTATTTTGAGTCAACACCTCTGTTTTCGGATCATAAATAAAAAATCCCTGGCCCAAAGTCGCAATCCAGATAAGACCATTTTCCGTCTTGATAATCTTTTTAATCTCACTGCTGATATACACATTATACTGCGTCGTTTTATCAAAGTAAGAGAAACGATCGGTATCTCGGTCATAAATATAAAGTCCGGAGTTTGTTCCAACCCAGAGATTCTTGTCCACCTCTATCAAGGCTTCTACAAAATTGTTTTCTAATGAGAACTTTTCGTTGAGAACATTCCGATACACTTTATTGCCCCGCCCGTCATAACGGTTCAGTCCGTCACTGGTACCCAACCAGATAAAGCCATAACTATCTTGAAGGGCGCACCACACGGTATTATGAGACAATCCATCTTCTACCTGATATTTCTTGAACGAAAAATAAGGAGACGCGGATAGTGTTCCGGTCCAGAAGATCAGTAAGCATATTAGTATTTTAGTTAACTTCATTCTACGTGTTTTTTATT
Organism: Bacteroides sp. 1001302B_160321_D4; assembly: GCF_015667765.1. NCBI lineage: Bacteria > Pseudomonadati > Bacteroidota > Bacteroidia > Bacteroidales > Bacteroidaceae > Bacteroides > Bacteroides sp. 1001302B_160321_D4. The sequence goes on from NZ_JADPLO010000024.1 coordinate 53,493, forward strand.
CAATTATCGGTTCAGCCAAGGTTCAGGATTCAACTTTTCTTTCTCCCTACGCAACTGGAAGTGCAATACCGTCCGTCCATTATCCGTGCCGTCAGAAAAAACCTGACCGATAGATTGCTTCGTCTTCACCGTATCACCGGCTTTGACAGAGGCAGAAGAAAGATTGCAATAAACAGAAATATAATTGCCATGACGAATGAGGACATTAAATAATCCGTTCAATTGGAACACAGCCGCCACCTTCCCATCAAAAATGGCACGCGCCTGTGCACCCGGTTTTCCCTGAATATCAATACCCTTGTTATCCAGTTTCACATTGCGCAAACCCTCTACGGCATATTGTCCGTAACGGCTGGTGATAATATAAGCGCCGGATATAGGCATTGGCAATTTCCCGCGATTCGCGGCAAAGTTACCCGACAATTCCCGATCCGCCTTACTCATGGTATAAGCCTCAAGAGGTTTCGATTTAGCAGCCGTTTCCGTTGCAGCAGATTTTCCCTCCTTGCTTTCCTCTTTCTTACGGGCAGCCGCTTCACGACGAGCTTCTTCCTGCGCACGCTTACGGGCACGCTCTATTTCTTCCGCAATTAATTTATCGATGCGGGCATTCAGCAGATTGGCTTCCCTGCGTTTTTTATTTATCTCATTCTGCAATCCTTTCTGCTTCTTTTGCAGATTAGTCACTAACGTACGTTTCTCTTTTTCCTGCTCTTCCAACTTCACCTTTTCGCTCTCACGTTCTTGCAGCAGGTTCTCTTTGGCGGCTTTCACTTGCTGACGTTCCGCTTTCTTCTTGCGTATCTGCTCCTGTTTCTTTAGGATTTCTTCCCCTTGCAGACGTTGATAAGTGGCATATTCACGAACATATCGCATACGCCGATAAGTCTGCCCCAGATTCTTTGCCGAAAAAATAAACATGAGCTTCTCCTCTATCGACTTATTCTTATACAAGTACTGGACAGAAGCTTCATATTTCTTCTTTTTATCTTTCAAATCCTTCTCCAGCCCGTGCAACTGGCGCTCCAATGAAGCCAACTCACGCTGGATAGCCTCCACATCATTGTTGATAGCCATGATATAGCGTTTCCGCTCTTCAATCTGTCCGGTCAACACAGCCAGACTATTCAACTGGCTTCCCACATCTTTCTTTGTATCCTTCAATATAGATTCCGATTCGGCAATCTGTTTTTGCAGCGCACCGCGTTTACTTTCCAGCTCACGAATCAACTTGTTCGATTGAGCGAAAAGAGGAACTGCCAACCAAAGGCAACTGATTAGAATAACAAAGAAACGTTTCATCATAATAAAGCTACCAGCATTTTTACTAATTCTTCCAAGGGAATCTGGTTGTATTTGGACGTCAGTTCCGTCGGAGTTATCGAAAACTCTTGTGTGGAGAACTCATAAAGTTGGACTTTTGCCTTTTCTAATGAAGGAATTCCTATATCTTTTCCTGTCAGCTCTGTCTTTCCACCAGGAAGAGAGGCATCCATCAATATCTTTTCCAAACGGGAAAACTCCACATTCTTCGACAATACATTTTTCAATTCAGCTTTAGTGGCACGAACAAAGCGTTTATTCATCCTGTCTACCAATAAAACTTCGTCGGGAGTAACTTCTATACGTGCCACTTCTGTACGCAGAATAGGCATCAATAAGGAGATTTGTACCCGCTCATGAGTTTTCATCTTCATGGTTCCCCCTACAGACATGCTTCCCTTCTTGCCGGGAATAGTCAACTGAAGCTTGGAAGCCAGGTAACTGGATGTCGGAGCCTTTGTCGAAGTCTTAGTTTCCGAAGTTGCCAAGTGCTTCGAACTCTTACAGCCGGCCAACACCACTACCACCAACAACAGTAGATAAATGATTCTTTTCATTCCGCAATATATTTCTTCTTCTCTATTTTCTGTTTCAACGTTTTCGACTCGCTACCCATTTCCAGTGCCTTCTTCCAATATTTCAACGCACCTTCCACATCGCCGGTCATAAAATAAATATCTCCGCAATGCTCCACAATCACATCACTCTTCTCGCCGTCGTTCTTCATTGCATTGTCAATATAGATACGGGCTTCGGCATAGTTTCCCTTTTCAAAAAGAATCCATGCATAAGTATCGAGATAGGTCGAATTATTAGGTTCGGCTTTCACCGTTTTGTAACTCATCTCCTCCGCCTTGTCCAAGTCACGACGTTCCACAGACAGATAATAAGCATAATTATTTAATGCGCCAATATTGGAAGGATTATATACCAAAGCCGAATCGTAAGCAGCATAAGCCTCCGTCATTTGTTTCTTGGTATGATAAATATCCCCCATGATAGAATAAAAATCTGAAATGACTTCTTTTCTGGTATCGGGAGTTATATGTTCCAATGCTCTATTACAAACACTCAATACACTATCTCCCTGTTCTGCCTGATGATAAGCGATAGCCAGATAATAATAAAGTTCCAACGCATCCGGAGTAGCTTCAATGCCCGGTTCGCAGACCTTGATAATTTGCTTGTAATCTTCCTTTTTCACCGCCGCGCTAACCAGCATCAGACGGGCAGCCTTATTGGTAGGATCCAGATCAACCACCTGCTCCAATACCGGCACAGCCTCCTGTTCCATATTCTTCGACAACAGGTATTGAGAATAAAGCATCGGTATCTGCGGATCATCCATATCCTGCTTCATCATCCGGTCAAATAAGGCAATCACCTGAGTGCTATCTTTAGCGGACGACTGTTCATTTTCCGCAATCACCTGTCTCATGACACTGATTTTAGTATCAGAAGTCACCTTTTTGTTCAATAACAACGTATCCAGTTGCTGTTGATACAATTCTTTCTGCCCGGTCTGTTCATAGTAAGAAGCCATCGAGAAGAGAGCCATCGGATTATCAGGCTCTACAGCCAGTACCTTCTGGTATGCATCATAAGCTTCCTGCTTTTTCCCGTTCTGAAGATATACATCTCCCAGTATCACCTGATAACGCATATCCATCGGATATTCCTGTACCAGACTTTCTATTTCCTGAAATGCCTTCTTATCATCTTTCATCTGAAGATAAATCCGGAATTTCTCCATAGACAGCTGCTCATTCTTACCCAAACGTTTCTCTAAACGATTCAATGTAGAAATGACATCATTATACTTCTCCTGGCGACTGTAAATATCAAGAAGGCTGAACAAAGGGTCCTGTTTCGACGGGAAACGGGTCACCATCTTCTCAAGCAAAGCCGCAGCCTTATCCAATTCATTTTGTTGCTGGTACAAACTGACCAATCCCTGACTATACCAATAGTTATCAGGCGCAAAAGCCACTGCCTGCTCCAAAGCAACCTGACCTTGCGGCACCTGGCGAAGGAACATATAATATTGCGATATTTCATAAAGCGCAGAAGAAGCAGTGGGGTTGATATCCAGACAATGCTGTAGCAATCCAAATGCCGCATCATACTCATTCTTTCCTTTCATCCGCATGGCTTCTAAAAAGAAGTAGTCATATTTACGCTGTTGTTCAGCAGAAAGCAATGTTTCCTTCATCAAAGAAGCTCCATCTGCTTTCGCTGTTGTTTTTGCTGTACGCACAGACCGGATTCCCCCACATGAAGTGAGCATCAATACCGTCACGAACAGCCATCCTATTTTTATCTTCATTCTATTTTCTCCATTAAGCATTCATCATACTCCGGTATGTCCGAAACCACCGGCTCCCCGTTCTGTTTCATCCAGCACCTCTACTTCCTGCCATGCAGGCTGTTCGTGCTTCGCTATCACCATCTGCGCGATACGTTCACCGTCTTCAATCACAAACGTTTCAGAGGAGAGATTGACTAAAATGATACAAACTTCCCCACGATAATCCGCATCAATCGTACCCGGAGAATTGAGCACCGTAATTCCTTTCTTGATCGCCAGTCCGCTACGTGGACGAACTTGTGCCTCAAATCCCTTCGGCAAGGCAATATATAGTCCTGTCGGCACCAGACAACGTTGCAACGGTTCCAGTGTGATAGGTTCAGAAAGATTAGCACGGATATCCATTCCTGCGGACAATTCAGTGGCATAAGCCGGAAGCGGATGCTTCGATTTATTGATAACTTGAATATTCATAAATGCATGTTTACTATTTAACGGGCGAAAATACACATTTTGAACTGAAAAATAGTTAAGTTTGCAGTTAAATAATGTACCTGTAGCCAATTTGCGAATGGTAAACACTAAAATTATAGATAAAATGATGAATTGGAACCAATTAATATCAGCGAAACGTTTCGGAATGGAAGAATTCCATGAGGAACGACAGGAAAACCGATCCGAATTCCAACGGGACTATGACCGTCTTATTTTTTCGGCTCCTTTCCGCAGATTACAGAACAAAACGCAAGTATTCCCTCTACCGGGCAGCGTTTTTGTACACAACCGACTTACGCACAGTCTCGAAGTCGCCAGCGTTGGCCGTTCACTCGGGGACGATGTTGCCAAAGCACTTCTGGAACGTCATCCGGAACTTCAGGATTCTTTCCTGCCGGAGATCGGTTCTATCGTTTCGGCTGCTTGCCTGGCACACGATTTGGGTAATCCGCCTTTCGGTCATTCAGGCGAAAAGGCCATTTCCACTTTTTTCTCTGAAGGGAAAGGAGTTCGCCTGAAAGAGAAACAGCCCAACGGAGAGCAACTTTCTCCGATGGAATGGGAAGATTTAATACATTTTGAAGGAAATGCAAATGCCTTCCGAATACTTACACATCAGTTCGAGGGACGTCGCAAAGGCGGATTCGTTCTAACATACACCACTCTGGCTTCTATCGTAAAATACCCCTTTTCATCGAGCCTTGCAGGAACAAAATCCAAGTTTGGCTTTTTCGTCAGCGAAGAAGAAAGCTTCCGCAAAATTGCAACAGAATTAGGACTGATATTGCTCAACGAACATCCTTTAAAGTATGCACGCCACCCGTTAGTTTATTTGGTTGAAGCGGCAGACGACATTTGCTATCAGATGATGGATATTGAGGATGCATATAAACTGAAGATTCTCACCACAGAAGAGACTAAAGAGCTATTAATGGCCTATTTCAGCGAAGAGCGGCAGGAACATCTCCGAAAAACATTCCTGATTGTTAACGATGTCAACGAGCAAATCGCTTACCTGCGCTCTTCCGTCATCGGTTTATTGATCCGGGAGTGTACCCGTGTCTTTTTAGATCATGAACAAGAAATCCTGTCCGGCACGTTTGAAGGATCACTAATCAAGCGCATAGCCGAGCGTCCGGCAGCAGCCTATAAACACAGCGTCGAAGTATCTATCAATAAAATCTACCGTTCACGGGACGTACTGGATGTTGAACTGGCGGGATTCCGCATCATCAGCACCCTGCTCGAATTGATGATAGATGCCGTAACCTCACCCGAAAAGACTTATTCCAAACTCCTGATCGACCGGGTTTCCAGTCAATACAATATAAAAGCGCCCGTACTCTATGAAAGAATACAGGCGGTACTTGACTATATATCGGGAATGACCGACGTCTTTGCTCTTGATCTTTATCGTAAAATTAACGGGAACAGTCTGCCTGCGGTGTAACCACTTTAGGAGTAAACACCTCTTCCCCTTCACAAGAAGACAATCTCAACGCATCCGGATGGCTTTCAATAAACGTCTGGATGTGTCGAATCCGCTTATCTTCGAGAATTTCGTCTACAGCAATCAGAATACCGGTTTCTTCCACATCACCGAATTCATAATTGATAGCTGTTCCGAACATACGCATAGTAGGGCTTAGGCTCATATATGCATTTACCAACGGAGGAATATTATATCCCAGTTTACGAATTTCACAATTCAATATTTTATAGTCTTCCTTGAAGGAATGCTTGCAAAACAAAGCACTCAGCTCGTCTTCGGAAGTCTCAAGTTTCAGAGGCTCGATCGGAGTGACAAGTTTCTCTTTGTCATAAAAATGTTTCTTAAGGAAATGAAGAATCATATCACGGCCACGACGGTGATAGCTTGGATACATGGTCACTTTGCCAAAGAAATATTTCACATTCGGCATAACAACAGTCAACGCTCCCAATCCATCCCACAGATTATCTAAAGCGAACAATCCTTTACTTCCGGCACGGGTAGACTGATATTCAAGCGTAACGAACGAACGTCCCAACTCAATTGTCTGTGGCAAATATTCTTTAATAAAAGCATCGGAGAAATGAAACATATGGGAAGTAGCCAGAATCGGAGCACCTTTTTCATCAAAACGCACGTCCGTACCAAGCAGATACCGGTAACCACCCAGAATTTCTTCCGCTTCCGGATTCCATACGATCAACTGCTTGTAAGGGTGTTCCATCGTGTCGTATTCATCAATATCCATTGACAGGCCTGTACCTCCACCAGCAGCACGGAAAGCTATTTCACGCAAACGACCAATCTCTCTCATCACATTAGGAGCATTCTGATGAGTAATAATATAAATCTGATTATTACTCTTATTCGTCATTCGTAAGCGTCTGTCTTCCGTCAATTCTGCCTTTAGCAGTTCTTTGCTTACCGGTTTAATAATCTCTTCCATATTCCTTGTTATAGTTGTTCTATCAGTTACAGTTTATAAACAATATCCTTTACGTATTCAGCCCACTGCGCAGGAGTTTTCGATTTATCAAAAGTCTGCCAGGGTATAGGTTTGCCAAAAGTGACAGTAAAAGTTTTGTGGCGATTCTTAAACATTTCATCCGCAAGATACAACATAGCAATGTTAAACTTAATGCCCAGTGCCTTACAAACATTTGCCAGATTGTAAAAGAAGTCAGAATTCCTGCCCCCAAAATGCACGGGTATTACATCACGTTTTGCTTGTATGCTCTTTACTACAAATGTCTTTTTCCATTCCAGGTCGCGAATCACTCCATTCTGACGGCGCGAGCACAGTCCGGCAGGAAACATAATCAGCTGATCGTCGGACTGAAATCCGGCTTCCACCATCTTCGGGAAGTCCTTTGCCTGCTTGCCGGTTTTATTAATAGGTATGCAAAGGGGAGCCAACCCGCGTAGATTCATCAACAAATCATTCACCAGGTATTTCACTTTCCCATCATAGTGCTTTCCTAACACATAACCAAGCGCAACACCGTCCTGTCCGCCTAACGGATGATTGGACACAAAAGTATACAATCCATCCTTAGGCAAGTTCTCAATGCCTTTTACGTCCACTTTCGCATCCAAAAAGCCCATACATGCCTCCAGAAAGTCCACACCCAATCTATCCTTCGACTCATTCAGGAATACATTAATTTCATCCTGATGAACAATTTTCTTCAGATAAGAAACCACGAATTTAGGGATGTACTTATAATGCTTCGGAGCCTTTGTCCGAAGTATCTTATCGACATCAATCAAAAATAAAGAGTCATCAGTCATTCTTTTCAAATAAAAATGATGGCACAAAATTAACGGTTCTTTTTTATTAATCGCAATAATTTGGTAGAAAATGCAGGATTTAAGTTCAGAAGATAAAAAAATACCACCCAAAAACTATCAAAAACAACCTAAAAACTATCCGCGGATAGTTTTCGGGCATAAAAACGTCGGATTTACCCCTATCAGGTTCCAGAAATTCACGTAAACTTGCAACATCGAAAATAACAAACGAATATTCACCTTTAAAAAGCAACACATATGAAAAGTTTAAGCTTCAGAAAAGATTTAGTAGGAGTACAAGATGAATTACTACGCTTCGCTTATAAACTGACAACTGACCGTGAAGAAGCAAACGATTTGTTGCAGGAGACATCATTAAAAGCATTAGATAATGAAGATAAATATACCCCTGATACAAATTTCAAAGGATGGATGTATACCATCATGCGCAACATATTTATAAACAACTACCGCAAGGTAGTCCGCGACCAGACATTCGTCGATCAGACGGATAATCTTTATCATCTGAATTTACCACAGGACGGAAGTTCAGAAAGTACAGAAAGAGCATACGACCTGAAAGAGATGCACCGTGTAGTCAACAAACTCCCCAAAGAATACAGAGTTCCGTTCGCCATGCACGTTTCAGGATTCAAATACCGTGAGATTGCGGAAAAGCTGAACCTCCCGCTAGGCACAGTAAAGAGCCGTATTTTCTTCACACGCCAGAAATTACAGGAAGAATTGAAAGACTTCCGCTAGACCTTAACTATATAAATTGGTGATCTCGAATCACATACTTCTTTAATACAGATTTTCAGTTGTGATAATGATTAAAAGGCAGAAATACTCCGGTATATTCTGCCTTTTCTTTTATTACTAGGATTAGTTGCACGACACCCGGGTGTCGTACAAGTTCCTATTGTATCAAAAAGAAGTCTCCGCTACCACATTATTTAAATTTTACCTATACAGACATTTTTTTCGTTTCACCGTCACAAGCTCCCCACCAGTAAAGCATTCTCAAAGCCGCATCATTTTCAAGCAAATAGACATTTAACATTCTGTTGAAAACTTCTCTGAAAGTTTTTTATGGAAAGTTGTGGGGAATTGTGGGGAATTTCATACTTTTACGGTCGCTTATTATAATAAGGTAATGATACGTTTTTTAGGAAATATTGAAGCCAGGGCGGACGCCAAAGGAAGGGTGTTCATACCCGCTACCTTCAGGAAGCAACTACAAGCAGCTTCCGAAGAGAGGCTTATTATGCGTAAAGACGTATTTCAGGACTGTTTGACCCTGTACCCCGAGAGCGTGTGGAACGAGGAGTTGAACGAGCTTCGCAGCAGGCTGAACAAATGGAACAGCAAACACCAACTCATTTTCAGACAGTTTGTGAGCGACGTTGAAGTGGTGACACCTGACAGCAACGGACGTATATTAATCCCCAAACGATATTTGCAGATTTGCAGCATTCATGGAGATATACGTTTTATCGGCATCGACAATAAGATAGAGATCTGGGCGAAAGAGCGGGCAGAACAGCCTTTCATGTCGCCTGAAGAGTTCGGTGCAGCATTAGAAGAAATTATGAACGATGATAATAGACAAGATGGAGAAAGATGAATTGACATACCATGTACCGGTATTGCTGAAAGAAAGCGTTGACGGGATGAATATCCAACCGGGCGGAACGTATGTAGACGTTACATTCGGAGGAGCGGGACATTCGCGCGAGATACTTTCACGACTCGGAGAAGGCGGACGTTTATTGGGATTCGACCAGGACGAGGACGCCGAACGGAACATTGTCAACGATCCTCACTTCATCTTCGTGCGCAGCAACTTCCGTTACCTGCAAAATTTCCTGCGCTATCACGACATCGAGCAGGTGGATGCAATCCTGGCCGACCTCGGCGTATCGTCCCATCATTTCGATGATAGCGAACGCGGCTTTTCTTTCCGTTTCGACGGAGCGCTGGATATGCGTATGAACAAGCGTGCTGGAATTACGGCAGCAGACATCGTGAATACTTACGAGGAAGAACGTCTTGCAAACCTCTTCTATCTGTACGGAGAGCTGAAGAATAGCCGCAAACTGGCTTCTGTCATCGTTAAAGCCAGAAGCGGGCAGTACATCCGGACTATCGGTGAGTTTCTGGAAATCATCAAACCGCTTTTCGGTCGTGAACGCGAAAAGAAAGAGCTGGCAAAAGTGTTCCAGGCACTGCGGATCGAAGTAAATCAAGAGATGGAAGCGCTGAAAGAGATGTTGCAGGCAGCTACGGAAGCATTAAAGCCGGGCGGCAGACTGGTAGTAATCACTTATCATTCATTGGAAGACCGCATGGTGAAAAACATCATGAAGACGGGCAACGTAGAAGGAAAAGCAGAATCCGACTTCTTCGGAAATCTGCAAACGCCTTTCCGCCTTGTCAATAATAAGGTAATCGTCCCCGACGAGGCAGAAATAGAACGGAACCCACGGTCGAGAAGTGCCAAATTACGAATTGCAGAAAAGAAATAAAAAGATATGGAAGAAGAAGTAGTAAATAAGAAAACAGAAGAGGGCAAGAAGAAAAACCGCACCTCGCTGAAGAGTATTCTGGGTGGAGACATTCTGGCTACCGATTTTTTCCGCCGTCAAACGAAGTTGCTGGTACTTATCATGGTATTCATCATCTTCTACATTCACAATCGTTATGCCAGTCAACAGCAACAGATCGAGATAGACCGGCTGAAAAAGGAATTGATAGACATTAAATACGACGCACTGACGCGCAGCTCGGAACTGATGGAGAAGAGCCGCCAGTCACGCATTGAAGATTATATATCGAGCAAGGAAAGCGATTTGCAAACATCAACCCATCCTCCTTACCTTATTAAATAAGTGGAGAGTGGAGAGTTGAGAATTGAGAGTTTTTAAAAGACAAATACTGTGGCAGTTAATAAAAAGAACATAATGACCCGTTACTTCTTCGTCATCCTGTTGATGGCGTTGATAGGAATAGCTATTGTTGTAAAAGCAGGCATCACCATGTTTGCCGAACGACAATACTGGCAGGATGTGGCTGATCGTTTCGTAAAAGAGAATGTGACGGTGAAACCTAATCGTGGAAACATTATTTCTTCTGACGGTAAACTGATGGCCAGTTCGCTACCCGAGTACAGAATCTATATGGACTTTATGTCCGGTGAGAAGGACGAAAAACGCAGACGGAAAGATCAGGCACGCCGGGACTCCATCCTCAATGCCAATATGGATTCCATCTGTATCGGACTTCACAAGATATTCCCGGACAAGAGTGCAGCCCAATTCAAAGCACACCTCAAGAAAGGACGCCAGGCAAAAAGCCGTAATTATCTGATTTATCCGAAACGTATTTCCTATATACAATATAAAGAGGTAAAGAGACTGCCCGTATTCTGTTTGAACCGGTATAAAGGCGGATTTAAAGAATTAGCATACAATCAGCGCAAGAAACCTTTCGGTTCACTGGCTGCCCGTACGCTGGGAGATGTGTATGCAGATACAGCCAAAGGAGCCAGAAATGGTATCGAACTTGCTTTCGACACTATCCTGAAAGGACGGGACGGACTGACGCACCGCCAAAAAGTGATGAACAAATATCTGAACATTGTCGATGTGCCGCCGGTTGACGGTTGCGATTTGATTAGTACCATCGACGTAGGCATGCAGGATATTTGCGAGAAAGCATTGGTAGACAAGCTGAAAGAGCTGAATGCCAGCGTAGGCGTGGTGGTATTGATGGAAGTAGCTACCGGAGAAGTGAAAGCGATCGTCAACATGATGCAAGGCAAGGACGGCGAGTATTACGAAATGCGCAACAATGCCATCAGTGATATGCTTGAGCCGGGGTCCACTTTCAAGACGGCTTCTATTATGGTAGCTCTCGAAGACGGCAAGATTACTCCGGACTATGTGGTAGACACCGGCAACGGACAGATGCCGATGTACGGACGTGTCATGAAAGACCACAACTGGCACCGTGGAGGATATGGGAAGCTGACTGTTACAGAAATTCTGGGAGTTTCGTCCAACGTCGGTACCTCTTATATTATAGATCATTTCTATGGTAGCAATCCACAGAAGTTCGTAGACGGGTTAAAACGGATGAGTATCGACCAACCGCTCCACCTACAGATTTCAGGAGAAGGGAAGCCGAATATCCGTGGTCCGAAAGAACGTTATTTTGCAAAGACGACTTTGCCGTGGATGAGTATCGGATACGAGACACAGGTTCCTCCAATCAATATTCTGACGTTCTACAACGGAATAGCTAATAATGGAGTCAGTGTACGTCCGAAATTTGTCAAAGCTGCCGTGAAAGACGGGGAAGTCGTGAAAGAATATCCGACAGAGGTTATCAATCCTAAGATTTGTTCGGATAAGACTTTGACACAAATTCGTGAAATACTGCGGAAAGTGGTTGGTGAGGGACTTGCCAAGCCTGCAGGGAGTAAGCAGTTCCACGTTTCAGGCAAAACGGGAACGGCGCAGATTTCACAGGGAGCAGCCGGATACAAAACGGGAAGAACGAATTACCTGGTTAGTTTCTGCGGATATTTTCCGTCAGAGGCACCTAAATATAGTATGATTGTCTCTATCCAGAAACCGGGCTTGCCGGCTTCGGGAGGTTTGATGGCAGGTAGTGTATTCAGCAAGATTGCAGAAAGAGTGTATGCCAAAGACCTGCGGTTGCCGCTTACCAATGCGATTGACACCAATTCCGTAGTCATTCCGAATGTAAAAGCCGGAGAGATGCGCGAAGCTCAACGGGTATTGGAGGAGCTGGAGATTAATATACAAGGTAAAGTTGCCGATTCAGGAAAAGAAGTGTGGGGGAATACGCACGTTGCTCCGCAAGCTGTGGTTCTTGAAAGCCGGAGCAATATGCAGAACTTTGTGCCGAGCGTGATAGGTATGGGAGCGAAAGACGCTGTCTACTTGTTGGAAAGCAAAGGATTGAAAGTCAATCTGGTCGGGGTAGGCAAAGTGAAAAGCCAGTCGATAGCCAATGGAACCATCGTAAAGAAGGGACAAACGGTGACGCTGACGCTAAAGTAAAAAATAAAGATTAAAAATTAAATAGAGTGATGTTATTAAAGGAGTTACTGAAAGCGATCCAACCGGTAGAGGTAGCCGGAGATTCAGACATAGAAATCACCGGAGTCAATATTGACTCCCGTCTAGTGGAAGCCGGCCAACTGTTCATGGCAATGCGCGGCACACAAGCCGACGGCCACGCCTACATACCTGCTGCCATAGCGAAAGGAGCGACTGCTATCCTCTGCGAGGATATGCCGGAAGAACCTGTTGCGGGGATCACTTATATACAAGTCAAAGACAGTGAAGATGCAGTAGGAAAGATTGCTACTACTTTCTACGGCGACCCCACTTCCAAGATGGAACTGGTTGGTGTTACCGGAACGAACGGAAAAACAACAATCGCCACCTTATTATATAATACATTCCGTTATTTCGGATATAAGGTAGGATTGATTTCTACCGTTTGCAATTATATCGACGACGAGCCGATCCCGACAGAGCATACCACGCCCGATCCTATCACGTTGAACCGTCTATTGGGACGAATGGCGGATGAAGGATGCAAATATGTTTTCATGGAAGTCAGTTCACACTCCATTGCACAGAAACGTATCAGTGGATTAAAGTATGCAGGAGGGATCTTTACCAATCTGACCCGCGACCATCTCGACTATCATAAAACAGTAGAGAATTATCTGAAAGCAAAGAAGAAGTTCTTTGACGATCTGCCGAAAAGCGCATTCAGCCTGACTAATCTGGACGATAAGAACGGACTGGTAATGACACAGAATACACGTTCTAAGGTTTATACTTATTCATTGAGAAGCCTTTGTGACTTTAAAGGGCGGGTATTGGAGTCTCATTTTGAAGGAATGTTGCTCGACTTCAACAACCATGAATTGGCAGTTCAGTTTATCGGTAAGTTCAATGCTTCCAATTTGCTGGCAGTATTCGGGGCAGCCGTTCTGTTGGGCAAGAAAGAAGAAGAGGTGCTTGTGGCCCTTAGCACGCTTCATCCGGTAGCCGGACGTTTCGATGCGGTCCGTTCTCCACAGGGAGTTACAGCGATTGTAGATTATGCGCATACTCCGGATGCTCTTATTAATGTATTGAATGCCATACATGGAGTACTTGAAGGAAAAGGAAAAGTGATTACAGTAGTGGGTGCCGGTGGCAACCGTGACAAGGGCAAACGTCCCATCATGGCAAAGGAAGCTGCTAAAGCCAGCGACCGCGTCATCATCACTTCAGACAATCCGCGCTTCGAAGAGCCGCAAGACATCATCAACGATATGCTTGCCGGACTGGATGCGGAGGATATGAAGAAAACGCTAAGCATTGCCGACCGCAAAGAAGCGATTCGCACGGCTTGCATGCTGGCAGAAAAAGGAGATGTGATTCTCGTTGCCGGAAAAGGACACGAGAATTACCAGGAGATAAAAGGAGTAAAACATCATTTTGACGATAAAGAAGTACTCAAAGAAATTTTTAAATAATGAATAGATTGTGCTAATATGCCGACTGGCTCCGGTATTCATCCGGCAGAAGCGACATAGCAACACATCAATAAATTGGCAAATTATTTATGTTATATTATCTATTTGAATGGCTACATAAGCTCAATTTTCCAGGAGCGGGAATGTTCGGATATACTTCATTCCGTGCTTTGATGGCGGTGATCCTCGCGTTACTTATTTCAAGTATCTGGGGAGACAAGTTCATCAACCTACTCAAAAGGAAACAAATCACAGAAACGCAGCGTGATGCTAAAACGGACCCGTTCGGCGTCAACAAAGTAGGCGTGCCGAGCATGGGAGGTGTTATCATCATCGTAGCCATCCTGATTCCTTGTCTGTTGTTGGGTAAACTGCATAATATATATATGATACTGATGCTGATAACCACCGTATGGTTGGGATCACTCGGCTTCGCTGACGACTATATCAAGATCTTTAAAAAAGACAAAGAAGGTTTGCATGGCAAGTTCAAGATTATCGGTCAGGTCGGTTTGGGTTTAATTGTCGGAATGACTCTGTATCTAAGCCCGGACGTAGTGATCCGTGAGAATATCGAAGTTCATAATCCGGGACAGGAGATGGAAGTGATACACGGAACCAATGATTTGAAATCGACCCAGACAACGATTCCTTTTTTCAAGAGCAATAACCTTGATTATGCCGATTTGGTTTCTTTCATGGGCGAGCATGCGCAAACAGCCGGATGGATTTTGTTCGTCATCGTCACAATCATCGTGGTTACCGCCGTATCAAACGGTGCCAACCTGAATGACGGTATGGACGGAATGGCTGCCGGAAACTCGGCCATTATCGGCGCAACGCTGGGGATATTGGCGTATGTATCGTCGCATATCGAGTTCGCAGGCTATCTGAACATTATGTATATTCCGGGGTCGGAAGAACTGGTAATCTATATCTGTGCTTTCATCGGTGCGCTTATCGGTTTCTTATGGTACAATGCTTATCCGGCACAAGTATTTATGGGAGACACAGGCAGCCTCACCATTGGTGGTATCATCGCAGTGTTCGCCATCATCATTCACAAAGAGTTGTTGATACCGATCCTTTGCGGTGTATTCCTGGTAGAAAATCTGTCGGTAATCCTGCAACGGGCTTATTATAAGGCAGGAAAGCGGAAAGGTGTAAAGCAACGTTTGTTCAAGCGCACACCGATTCACGATCATTTCCGTACTTCGATGAGCCTGATTGAACCGGGCTGTACGGTGAAATTCACCAAGCCCGACCAGCTGTTCCACGAATCAAAGATTACCGTCCGTTTCTGGATTGTAACGATTGTATTGGCGGCAATAACAATTATAACATTAAAAATAAGATAACCGGCAAGGTGCCGGAGCCGGGTTTCCATTCGGAAGCCAAGTTTTTATAGAGAGTATCAACCCGATTATTAACTTTTAAAAGATGTGCACAGCTAATAGATAAATCAATCGATTAGAAAACAAGGGCACATTATTGTAGATGAAAAGAATTGTAATTTTAGGAGCTGGCGAAAGCGGCGCAGGTGCAGCCGTACTCGCAAAAGTAAAAGGATTTGAGACGTTTGTTTCGGACATGTCCGCCATCAAGGACAAATATAAGGAACTTCTCGACAGCCATCATATTGCCTGGGAAGAAGGACACCATACCGAAGAGCTCATTCTGAATGCCGACGAGGTTATCAAAAGCCCCGGTATCCCGAATGATGCCCCAATCATCCTGAAACTGAAAGCTCAAGGCACACCGGTGATCTCCGAGATTGAGTTTGCCGGGCGCTATACTGATGCCAAAATGATCTGTATTACAGGTTCTAACGGAAAGACTACAACAACTTCCCTGATCTACCACATTTTCAAAAGCGCAGGTCTGAACGTAGGTTTGGCAGGCAACATCGGCAAAAGTCTTGCTTTGCAGGTAGCCGAAGATTACCATGACTATTATATTATCGAACTTAGCTCTTTCCAGCTGGATAATATGTATAACTTCCGTGCGAACATCGCCGTATTGATGAACATCACTCCGGACCATCTTGATCGCTACGACCACTGTATGCAGAATTACATCGACGCTAAATTCCGCATTACCCAAAACCAAACCCCGGACGATGCTTTCATCTTCTGGAATGACGACCCGATCATCAGACAAGAACTGGCGAAACATGGTCTGAAAGCTCACCTGTATCCTTTTGCCGCTGTAAAAGAAGACGGAGCAATCGCATACGTAGAAGACCACGAAGTGAAAATCACCGAACCGATTGCCTTCAACATGGAGCAGGAAGAACTGGCTCTGACAGGGCAACATAACTTATATAATTCTTTAGCCGCCGGTATCTCGGCAAACCTTGCCGGCATCGCCAAAGAAAACATCCGTAAAGCCCTCTCCGACTTTAAGGGAGTAGAGCATCGGTTGGAAAAGGTGGCACGTGTCCGCGGAATTGATTTCATCAACGACTCTAAAGCAACGAATGTCAACTCCTGCTGGTATGCCCTGCAAAGCATGACTACCAAAACGGTATTGATCCTCGGTGGTAAAGATAAAGGCAACGACTATACTGAAATTGAAGACCTGGTACGTGAAAAGTGTTCGGCACTGGTATACCTGGGACTTCACAACGAAAAACTTCACGAATTCTTCGATCGTTTCGGCCTGCCCGTAGCAGACGTACAAACCGGAATGAAGGATGCCGTAGAAGCTGCCTACAAACTGGCAAAGAAAGGTGAAACAGTATTATTAAGCCCTTGCTGCGCCTCTTTCGACCTCTTCAAAAGCTATGAAGACCGTGGCGACCAGTTTAAGGAATGTGTCCGCGCCCTTTAATTTCTAATTATTAATTTTTAATTGCTACAAGATTGGATTTATTAAAGAACATATTCAAAGGTGACAAGGTAATCTGGATTATCTTCCTCTGTCTCTGCCTCATCTCTATTATCGAGGTGTTCTCGGCAGCGTCGACACTGACTTACAAAAGTGGCGACCATTGGGGACCGATTACACAACACTCCATCATCCTGATGGTAGGTGCTGTGGTAGTCGTATTTCTGCATAATGTTCCCTACAAATGGTTCCAGGTATTTCCGGTCTTTCTGTATCCGATTTCCCTGGTTCTATTGGCATTTGTCACGCTGATGGGTATCATCACAGGGGACCGTGTCAACGGGGCAGCCCGTTGGATGACCTTTATGGGATTACAGTTCCAGCCTTCGGAATTGGCAAAGATGGCGGTTATCATTGCCGTCTCATTCATCCTGTCCAAAAGGCAGGACGAATACGGAGCCAACCCGAACGCCTTCAAATATATCATGATCCTCACCGGACTGGTATTCCTGCTTATCGCACCGGAAAACCTTTCGACAGCAATGCTGCTTTTCGGAGTAGTATGCATGATGATGTTTATCGGCCGGGTGTCAGCAAAAAAGCTATTCGGAATGTTGGGAATATTGGCACTTGTGGGCGGTGTTGCCGTAGGTATACTGATGGCTATTCCCGCCAAAACGCTGCATAACACTCCGGGACTTCATCGTTTCGAAACGTGGCAGAATCGTGTTTCCGGCTTCTTTGAGAAGGAGGAAGTGCCGGCTGCCAAATTTGATATTGACAAAGATGCACAGGTAGCGCATGCACGCATCGCCATTGCTACCAGCCACGTAGTCGGCAAAGGTCCGGGAAACTCGATACAACGTGACTTCCTTAGTCAGGCATTCTCCGATTTTATCTTTGCGATTGTGATTGAAGAAATGGGATTAATCGGAGGAATATTTGTGGTGTTCCTCTATCTATGGCTGCTGATGCGAGCCGGACGAATCGCCCAGAAATGCGAGCGAACCTTCCCCGCCTTTCTCGTTATGGGCATTGCGTTGCTACTGGTATCGCAAGCAATATTGAATATGATGGTTGCCGTCGGATTATTCCCCGTCACCGGCCAGCCCCTGCCTTTAGTCAGCAAAGGAGGTACAAGTACGTTAATCAACTGCGCTTATATCGGTATGATATTAAGTGTAAGCCGATATACCGCCCATCTGGAAGAACAAAAAGCGCACGATGCACAGATCCAACTGCAATTAGAGGCAGATGCAGCTGCAAGTTCCGAGGCACAGACTGCCGCCGAACCGACAGCACAGATTCTGAACAGCGATGCCAAGTTTGAAGATGAGCATGATATTGATAAACGGTGAGTGGTGAACGGTGAGTGGTGAACGAAAAACGTTGAACAACGGATAGAAAAAAGAATTAGGATGGAAAAAGAACTTAGAATTATTATCAGTGGTGGAGGAACAGGAGGGCATATCTTTCCTGCCGTCTCTATCGCAAACGCTATAATAGAGCTACGCCCCGACGCAGAAATTCTCTTTGTAGGTGCTGAAGGACGTATGGAAATGCAACGGGTTCCCGATGCAGGCTACCGTATTATCGGGCTTCCGATTGCCGGATTCGACCGCAAACGTTTATGGAAAAATGTATCTGTATTGATTAAACTGATGCGCAGCCAGTGGAAAGCACGCAAAGTTATCAAGGACTTCCGCCCACAAGTGGCGGTAGGCGTAGGCGGATATGCAAGCGGACCTACATTGAAGACTGCCGGAATGATGGGAGTACCGACATTAATCCAGGAACAAAACTCTTATGCCGGAGTGACCAATAAGCTCCTGGCACAGAAAGCAAAAGTGATTTGTGTAGCTTATGACGGAATGGAAAAGTTCTTCCCTGCCGACAAGATTATTATGACGGGGAATCCTGTCCGCCAAAACCTGACAAAGGATATGCCGTCTAAAGAAGAAGCATTGCGCTCCTTCAACTTACAGCCAGGCAAAAAAACGATTCTGATTGTAGGCGGCAGTCTGGGTGCACGTACCATCAACAATACGCTGACAGCCGGACTGGCAACCATCAAAGAAAACACGGACGTGCAATTCATCTGGCAAACGGGCAAATACTATTACCCGCAAGTGAAAGAAGCCGTGAAAGCTGCAGGTGCACTTCCGAACTTATATGTAACGGATTTCATCAAAGACATGGCAGCCGCATACGCAGCAGCCGATCTTGTGATTTCCCGTGCAGGGGCAGGTTCTATTTCAGAGTTCTGCCTGTTACATAAACCTGTTATCTTAGTGCCTTCTCCCAATGTAGCGGAAGACCATCAGACTAAGAATGCCTTAGCATTGGTGAATAAGCAGGCAGCTATCTACGTCAAAGACAGTGAAGCGGAAACAACCTTGATGGATGTAGCATTATCCACCGTCAATGACGAACAGAAACTGAAAGAACTGACAGAGAATATCGCCAAGCTGGCTTTGCCCAATTCTGCGAAAATCATCGCACAGGAGGTTATCAAACTGGCGGAAGCAAAGAGCTGATAAACAGAAGCAAAAAACAGATAAATAGATTATCGGATTGCACACAGGTTGAAGTAGCAGTATAGCTCCGGGATCAAACGACGTAATCCGTACTAAAATAAAAAACAGAAGAAATGAATATAGAAACGATAAAATCAGTCTATTTCGTAGGTGCCGGTGGCATCGGTATGAGTGCACTTGTACGCTACTTCCTCTTCAAAGGCAAGGTAGTGGCCGGATATGACCGTACCCCTACTCCATTGACTGAAACCCTGATCGCTGAAGGTGCACAAATACATTATGAAGAAAACGTCGACCTGATTCCCGAAGCCTGCAAAGACAAGGAAAGCACGTTAGTCATATACACGCCCGCCGTTCCGCAGGAACATGAAGAAATCGTTTATTTCCGCAACAACGGATTCGAAATACAGAAACGCGCCCAAGTATTGGGAACAATTACCCATTCGAGCAAAGGTCTGTGCGTGGCAGGTACTCACGGAAAAACAACCACATCGACAATGACAGCCCATTTGCTCCATCAATCGCACGTGGAATGTACCGCTTTTCTCGGAGGAATCTCGAAGAACTACGGCACCAACCTGCTACTCTCTCAAACAAGCCCTTACACGGTGATTGAAGCAGATGAGTTCGACCGTTCTTTCCACTGGCTGTCGCCCTATATGACCGTAATTACATCTACCGACCCCGATCATTTGGACATCTACGGCACAGAACAAGCCTACCTGGAAAGTTTCGAGCATTATACCACGCTTATCCAACCGGGTGGCGCACTGATTATCCGCAAAGGCATCTCCCTGCAACCGAAAGTGCAGCCGGGTGTTCGTGTCTATACTTACTCACGTGACGAAGGCGACTTCCATGCAGAAAATATCCGCATCGGAAACGGAGAAATATTCATCGACTTTGTTGCCCCGGACACCCGTATCAACGATATTCAACTGGGAATTCCAGTTAGCATCAACATAGAAAACGGCGTAGCCGCCATGGCATTGGCACACCTTAACGGGGTGACCGATGAAGAAATAAAAAGAGGCATGGCAAGTTTCCGCGGAGTAGACCGCCGGTTCGACTTCAAGATCAAGAACGACCGTATCGTCTTTTTGAGTGACTACGCCCACCACCCCTCTGAAATCAAACAGAGCGTGTTGTCTATGCGCGAACTTTACAAGGACAAGAAGATCACAGCCATCTTCCAGCCGCATCTCTACACCCGCACCCGCGACTTCTATCAAGATTTTGCCGATAGCCTGTCGCTACTCGACGAAGTGATTCTGGTAGACATCTATCCGGCACGTGAAGCACCGATTCCGGGCGTCACCAGCAAACTGATTTATGACAATCTCCGTCCGGGCATTGAAAAAAGTATGTGCAAAAAGGAAGATATACTGAACATTCTGAAAGATAAAAACATTGAAGTATTAATCACTTTGGGGGCTGGAGACATCGACAACTATGTCCCTGAAATAAAGGAACTATTAGAAACAAAAAAATTAAGAATGAATAATGAAGAATGAAGAATCTCTATCCAGCGTATTGATGCGCAGCAATTCTTCATTCTTCATTCTTAATTCTTCATTAATAAAAAAACTATGGTAAAGAGAATCCTTCTATCCATCGTCATGCTGGTGCTTATAGCCTACCTCGCCGTAGCTATCACCGCATTCAACCGCAAGCCTGCCGACCAGACCTGCCGTGACATGGAATTGGTTATCAAGGATACCGCATACGCCGGCTTCATCACCAAAGAAGAGCTGAAAGGTATCCTTCAGCACAAAGGAATCTACCCCATCGGGAAGAAGATGGAGCGCATCTCTACCAAGTCACTGGAACGGGAACTAAGCAAACATCCGTTGATTGACGAAGCCGAGTGTTACAAAACACCCAGCGGCAAAGTATGCGTGGAAGTGACACAACGTATCCCTATTCTTCGGGTGATGAGCTCTAACGGTCAGAATTACTACCTTGACAACAAAGGAACCATCATGCCACCGGATGCAAAATGCGTCGCTCACCGGGTAATTGTCACCGGAAACGTAGAAAAGTCGTTTGCAATGAAGGATTTATATAAGTTTGGTGTATTTTTGCATAATAATAAATTCTGGGACGCCCAGATAGAGCAGATCCATGTGTTGCCCGACCAGAACATCGAATTGGTGCCGCGTGTGGGAGACCATCTCGTCTATCTCGGAAAACTGGAAAACTTTGAAGATAAACTGGCACGTTTGAAGGAGTTCTACAAGAAAGGACTCAACCGGGTAGGCTGGAACAAATATTCGCGTATCAATCTCGAATTCAACAACCAGATTATCTGCACCAAACGAGAATAGATAATAAATGATAGTTGATAATTGATAGTTGACAGCTGAGGAGTGAACAATCTTTTTTCAATCGTAAATTGTAAATCGTAAAATCGTAAATAAATATATATGGCAACAACAGAATTTATCGCCGCTATTGAACTTGGTTCATCGAAGATAACCGGTGTGGCCGGAAGAAAGAACAGTGACGGAAGCATGCAGGTATTAGCGTATGCCCAGGAAGACTCTTCTACGTTTATTCGTAAAGGAGTTATTTTCAATCTGGACAAAACAGCGCAAAGCCTGACCTCGATCATCAACAGACTGGAAGGTGAGTTGAAAAACTCAATTGCCAAGGTATATGTAGGCATCGGCGGACAATCACTCCGCACAGTCCGCAATGTAGTAAGCCGCGACCTGGAGGAAGAAGCCATCATATCCGAAGAACTTGTAAGCGCTATCGGTGATGAGAACATTGCCATCCCGGTGGTTGATATGGATATACTGGACGTAGCTCCGCAAGAATACAAGGTGGGCAATAATCTGCAAGCCAACCCGGTAGGTCTGGTAGGAAGCCACATCGAAGGACGTTTCCTCAACATCGTTGCCCGTGCTTCCGTACGCAAGAATCTGGAGCATTGCTTCCAGCAGGCAAAAATCGACATTGCCGACCAACTGATCGCCCCGCTAGTAACAGCCAATGCCGTACTGACAGAAAGCGAACGCCGTTCGGGTTGTGCACTAATCGACTTCGGAGCAGATACGACTACCATCTCTGTATATAAGAATAACATTCTCCGCTTCCTCACCGTATTACCTTTGGGAGGCAACAGCATCACGCGTGACATCACCACCCTGCAAATGGAGGAAGAAGAAGCCGAACGCCTGAAAAAAGCCTACGGTGACGCCCTCTACGAAGAAGACCCCGAACAAGAGGAAGAAGCTACCTGCAAACTGGAGGATGACAACCGTATCATCAAAGTGGCAGACCTTAATAATATCATCGAGGCCCGTGCCGAAGAAATCGTTGCCAACGTATGGAACCAAATTCAGCTATCCGGCTACGAAGACAAACTGCTGGCAGGACTTATCCTGACAGGAGGAGCCGCCAACCTGAAGAACTTGGACGAAACCTTGCGCAAACGCAGCAAGATAGAAAAAATACGGATGGCGAAACTTCCACGCAATACGGTCCATGCCCCCAACAATATACTAAAAAAAGACGGTTCACAGAACACATTGTTCGGTCTACTGTTTGAAGGGAACCAAAACTGTTGCCTGACTGAAACCGCCCCGCAAGCTGCTGCTCCTGTACCGCCAGTCTCCAAACCGGAGCCGGAAGTGCATAGGACCGCAGACATATTTGAAGACGACCAGGAGCTGAAGGAACAGGCCCGCCTCGCCCGCCTCAAGAAAGAGGAAGAAGAGCGTGAAGCCAAGTTAGCTGCTAAAGAAGCGGAAAAACTTCGCAAGCAAAAGGAA
This sequence comes from Bacteroides sp. 1001302B_160321_D4, assembly GCF_015667765.1. Lineage (NCBI taxonomy): Bacteria > Pseudomonadati > Bacteroidota > Bacteroidia > Bacteroidales > Bacteroidaceae > Bacteroides > Bacteroides sp. 1001302B_160321_D4. Next base: position 76,615 of record NZ_JADPLO010000024.1, read on the forward strand.
AAGGAAGAGAAGGAAAGACGGAAAAGAGAAGCCGGTCCGAGCTGGATTCAGCGCAAGATCGACTCGTTGACGAAAGAAATCTTCTCCGACGACGATATGAAGTGATTTATGATTTATGAATTATGAGTTATGAGTTGGCGGCGCGCTATATCATAAATCATAAATCATAACTTATAAATCAAGATTCAAAAATCAGAGTTCAGAAACCAGAAATCATAAATCAGAAATCATATTATTATGGACGAGATAGTACAATTCGATTTCCCGACAGATTCACCGAAGATCATCAAAGTGATTGGTGTAGGTGGTGGTGGTGGTAACGCTGTAAACCACATGTACCGGGAAGGCATCCATGATGTAACGTTCGTTCTTTGCAACACGGACAACCAGGCATTGGCCGAATCACCTGTCCCGGTGAAACTGCAACTGGGCCGTAGCATCACGCAAGGGCTTGGAGCCGGCAACCGTCCCGAACGGGCACGCGACGCCGCTGAAGAAAGTATAGAAGATATCAAGGCACAACTGAACGACGGCACCAAGATGGTATTCATCACCGCCGGAATGGGAGGAGGAACCGGAACAGGAGCTGCCCCGGTCATCGCCCGCATTGCGAAGGAAATGGATATTCTGACTGTCGGTATCGTCACCATCCCCTTTATCTTCGAAGGAGAAAAGAAAATCATCCAGGCACTGGACGGCGTCGAACGTATCGCCCAGCACGTTGATGCCCTATTGGTTATCAACAACGAACGCCTGCGCGAAATATACGCCGACCTTACCTTTATGAATGCCTTCGGCAAAGCCGATGACACTCTTTCCATCGCTGCCAAGAGTATTGCCGAGATTATCACCATGCGTGGTACGGTCAACCTCGACTTTGCCGATGTGAAAACCATCCTGAAAGATGGCGGAGTAGCGATCATGAGTACCGGATTCGGCGAAGGAGAAAATCGTGTGACGAAAGCAATCGACGATGCCCTACATTCTCCGCTGCTCAACAACAATGATATCTTCAATGCCAAGAAAGTAATGTTGAACGTATCTTTCTGCCCGTCATCGGAACTGATGATGGAGGAAATGAACGAGATACACGAGTTCATGAGCAAATTCCGCGAAGGAGTGGAAGTGATCTGGGGTGTTGCCATCGACAACTCACTGGATACCAAAGTAAAGATCACCGTATTGGCAACCGGATTCGGTGTAGAAGACGTCCCCGGAATGGACAGCCTGCACGCTGCACGCAGCCAGGAAGAGGAAGAACGCCAACTGCAACTGGAAGAAGAGAAAGAGAAGAACAAAGAACGTATCCGCAAGGCATACGGAGAAAGTGCCAGCAATATCGGAAGCAAGAGCCTCCGCAAACGCCGTCACATCTATCTTTTCAACACGGAAGATTTGGACAACGACGATATCATCGCCATGGTAGAAGATTCTCCCACGTACATGCGTGATAAGACGACTCTTACTAAAATCCGGACAAAGGCTGCATTGGAAGAAGAAGTGGCAACAGAAGAAGCTACGGATGATAACGGCGTAATTACATTCTAAACAGAGAGCTTAAGAACGAAAATTATAGTCCCACAGCATCAGGCTTCAGATCTAATTTTTAATCTTCAATTTATAATTATAATAGTATGGATTTATTCGAACAAGTCAGCGAAGACATTAAAAACGCAATGAAGGCGAAAGATAAAGTAGCCCTCGAAACTTTGAGAAATATAAAGAAGTTCTTCCTCGAAGCTAAGACAGCTCCGGGAGCTAACGATATATTGACAGATGATGCCGCTTTGAAGATTATCCAGAAACTTGTAAAACAAGGAAAAGATTCTGCTGAAATCTATATCGGACAGGGTCGTCAGGACTTGGCTGACGTAGAATTGAGTCAGGTAGCCGTTATGGAAAAATACCTGCCGAAACAGATGAGTGCCGAAGAACTGGAAGCTGCTTTGAAGGAAATCATCGCAGAGACAGGTGCTACGAGCGGTAAAGACATGGGTAAGGTCATGGGAGTTGCCTCCAAGAAGCTGGCAGGACTTGCAGAAGGACGTGCCATTTCCGCAAAAGTAAAAGAGCTTTTGGGATAACTTCCGGAACTTCCACAGAACCTTTTAGTGTTCGATTTTATCTTGCATCTTACACTAACCAGAGTTTATCTATTTGATTAATAGCAGTATAAACCTATGCAAGATACCGTTGCAGATGCGTGCAAGATGTTTTATCTTACACACATCTGCAACTTTTCTTTAAACATGACATTCACCTCCTTCACCACTCTGAAACATCGATGAATAAAGGGATTTCGGGTGAAGGGCTGCCTTTCACATAGGTTTCACCCGATTCACTATACCTTTCTGCCGAATTTTGATTAATAGACTGATTCCAATCTATTAGATATAAACTTATTCTCTATTGATGCCAAACTTCCTTTTCACTAATAGAAAAGATTACTAACATTAAAGGCAATCTCTAAATGAAGCTTTTGTTTTTATAAACAAAGCTTTCATTTATAAAATCAAAAGCTTCATTTATATAATTGCAACTTGCAATTATAGATTGCGATTAATGAAAAACAAGTTTAGAATTATAGTAAAGTAATTTAGGTATTAATAGAAAGGAACTTTTCTCACTATAAATAAGAAAGAGTCTATTAATAGCTGGGAAATAACCCAATTAGATCACATGAACTTAATAAAGTAAAAGCAGATTTGAAATTAATTTAATGTATGATAT